>NZ_JBFHKV010000823.1:0-3995 GCF_041595215.1 Stieleria sp.
GCAGCGACCGGGAATCGCCTGAAGGCTAGACACCAACCTGCGCTGGTGTGCAGGCTTTAGCCGCTCATTTCGCTGCTCCGCAGCGACCGGGAATCGCCTGAAGGCTAGACACCAACCTGCGCTGGTGTGCAGGCTTCAGCCGCTCGGTTCGCTGCGTAGCAGCGACAGGGAATCGCCTGAAGGCTAGACACCAACGTGCGCTGGTGTGCAGGCTTTAGCCGCCCATTTCGCTGCTCCGCAGCGAACGGGAATCGCCTGAAGGCTTGACACCAACGTGCGCTGCATCCCTTGTGACGTGAGCCTGTGATGTTCGTACCTAACCCCGTTCGGACAACGCACTAGGCGTCGACATTCATCAGTTCGCAGGCTTCCTCGTACCCCGGTGCGGGCGTCCCGTATTCGCTGGCCGAAACCCTGGCCAACCCGACCAAATGACGCCACCGCATCGACGGTCGCGTTTTGGCAAACTCTTCGGTCACCGTGCGGTAGTACTTTTCCGCATGCAACGCTCCGTCTTGGCTGGTCGCAAAGGAGAGCAGCACATCGAACAGCGGCCGCGGAGAACCACCAAGTTCTCCATACCGCTGTGCGGCAGCGGCGGCGAGCGATTGATCGCGACCACGGACCGCACCTTCGGTTATCTTTAATAGCTCCGATTGATCGTCGATCGCTTCCACGGCGTCTTGTTTCAACGGCCACCGTTCCGGGCGGACATGCGGGCTCTGACCTGCGGTGTGATAAGCGCCGACGATCAAACTGGCCATCGTGTTGCGTTGATTACTGACCGCGGCAATGTTGCGCCACGCGTTGGCGGCATCGGACGCGTGGACGCCGACCGATGCGCCGTGGACGGACCCTTTGACCTTGTCACCGTCTTGATCCCGTGACCGTCCCGGGTCGTGCAGCAACAGCAAATTGGCAGCGATCGACATCGCTTCTCCGATCTGGTCCGGCTCGTAGCCTTCGGCCAACACTTGGGCGGCCGCGTCCGCCGCTTGGCTGCGATTGCTCCGGAAAAACGTCCACGCCAATTCCTCGATCCATTGGTCGTCTCCTCGCCGCGTGCCGACGGGCTTGCCGATCAACTTGTACTGATCGAGCAGCTTGGGCAGCAGCACCCATAGTTCAGGATCCGGTCGTCCCTTTTCGAGACGATTCTTGGAATCCTGCAAACAGAAATGGACCGACTGTCGCAACAGCGTGCTGGCATGTTGCTGGCCGATCAGATCGATCGCCAGCCAGGCTCGCCACGCCAGCACCACGCGGTGGACGTTCGCGTCATCTTGAATGGGAAACTGCACCTTGTTGAAGATCCGCTGAGCCGGTTGGTCCGCCATCGACGCCATGATCCGCTCCGCCTGCTCCACATCCGCCGTGCGCGTCGCCGCTTGCAATGCGTGCCCGGTCGGTCGAGCCCCCTCATGTTTTAACGAATCGAGACGCTTGAGCACTTCACGGCTCGATCCGCCGAATTGTTGGATCCGATCGGTATTTCGGTAGAGGACCTTGAGGATCGGAAGCGCCCGTCGTTCACTCGGCAGCTCCGTCGACATCTCCAGGGCAGGTGAAAGCGCCATGAAGGTATGGAATCCGACATAGTCATGGCCTCCAAACGTACGTGCATTTGCCAGAGCCCCGGCGGCGATCAACGTCTGCAACTCAGTGCCCCCGTCGATGCGATCGAGCAAGACACGCTGCAATCGATTCAACGGTGTCTCCTGCATCAGCGCGACCAACGGCTCCATGTCGCCAAACGTCAGACGGCCGTCGTGATCCTCCGCACAAGCCGACGAGATTCCCAAATCCCCGGCGAGAGAGGCTCCCAGGCTGCCCACCAACATCCCGCTTCCAACCTTGGCCAAAAATCGGCGGCGATCGTCAAACTGCATCGTTCTTCTCCGGAAAGAGTCTGAAACCTGTCACGCAGCAGAAGCTTTCGCGGGCAATTGAGACCGCGAGTCGCATTCAACCTAACACACGCCGCAGTCGGAAGCGAATTCCGCATCGCCAGCGTGCCGCCCCCGACACCGTTCAGTGAAGCGTCATTTCCTCAGGGGAGGGCCCGTAGGCTCGCGCCAAACGGCTGATCTTCGTTTGATATCAGCCGGTTCGCGCCAGCGTCCGGGCCCCATCAGTGATGTTCACTTAGCGGTATTGGACTCGCGCCAGACGGCTGAGATTCGTTTGTTATCGCCCGACGGAGTCACGCTCGAACGGGCCGATGGACGTGTAGGTTTCTCGACCGTTCTTGACTTTGCTCCACGGCCAGATCTCGGTGCGCCAAACTTCCTGGTCCTGATAGCTGGCGACAAACGACACACTGTTCATTCGCACCAACGCGAATTGCCACTGTGCTTGAGCCCCGTTCCGCTTAGCCTCGACCATCAAAAACACCTCCGGATCGGTGCCTTGGACAAAGACAAAGAGCATGCCATCGATGACATCGGACGCGTCATCGCCATAGCGGAAGACCGGCTGAGCGAGCAGACGCAGCCGCCGCGAAACACCATCCCGGTCCGTCTTTTCAATTTGAAAGTCCCTGGAAATGGCCCGCGCGTGACGCAGTCGGACCGCCGGAGAATCGGCAACCGAAGGCGACTGGGCAACCGGATGCCATTGCACCCCTGGGGCCGATGTCGTCCAAACGCGCACACCACCACGTGAAGCAACCAGCGGTTCGCTCGAAACGGAATGGAATTCGTGAGAACCGTGTGTCATCGGCGAATACCACTGAAAGAGCGAGCCGATGACTTGTGGACGCCCCTGATCGGTCCACAGATAAACGTTGCCGTACACTTCTCCGGCAACCGGATTGGACCACTTTAAGATCGATGCCGGATGCAGTCGAAGGGTCCGCGGCGGTGACCCGGCGACTTGAAAGTCATACTGGCGAGCGGCGTCCGTGGTGATCCGAAGGGCATCGGCGACACGAGCCTCGGTCCCCGTCGCATCAAGTGTCGCATCGTCTGCTTCCGCAGGCCCCATCACGCAAACGGCCAACACCAGCACCAACCAGCCGGCCCCGACGCATCGAGGCCCGACGACGCATCGAGGCCCGACGAGCCCGCCCGCCACAAGCCACGGCGACGTTGTTTGATTCATCACGAAACTCCGGCAGATGGGGACGGTCCTGATTCAAATCTCGATGAGATTCGTGTTCAGCCTACCCGCTGCGCGCCGGCCATTCAAGACACTTTGTCTATCCGGTTGCATCATGCTTTTTTCTGGCCCAAGATGTCATCCCGCCGGCCGGCCCGCTAAAACGGACCTTCCTACCGTTCGTTCCAGTAGCGGTATCCGCGCAAAAACCACCGGAAGAACCGATGAAATTTCGATTACGCACGTTGCTCATCCTGGTCACGGTTTGTGGCCTTGCGGTCGCCTGGAGCTTGCTGATCGCAAACCAAAAGGAAAAACGCCGACTTCATCGAACGTCCTTCGAGGAACTTGACGATCAGGTCGCAGCGTTGGACAGCGAACTCAGTCGGCGTCTGATGCAAATCCCCAGCGTGATGGATCAACTCCAGGCCGCCAATCCCATCGATCCGCCGATGGCCATGGGGCACTCAATCTCCGGAAAATCGCAGCGACTCGGCCGATACCAATTCAAACGTCTCTTTCACTACCACTGGCAGCGTGCCGATGGAACGCGAGCCGAGGGGCTGAAGCTCGCCGTGGGTTCGGTCATCGGCGACGACCCATCCGAAAAGCATCTCGTCAAGCTGACTTATGTCCCCAACCAGATCAACAACGAAATCGCGTCGTGGATCGCTTTGGTTTTGAAAAAGAACCAGCGCGTTGAAATCCAGCACGTCACCGATGGCGATTGACCGGAGCAGGAAAAAGCTCGCAAATTGCCACGACTCGTGCTCTGGCCACATTCAATCTTGACGAAGCGTTCCAGCAATTTTAGCGGGCTATCTATCGAAAAGTTTACCCACCGATAGCAGCGCGAACCCACGGATGACAGGGTGCAAAAATCCGTGGGTTCGCGC
>NZ_JBFHKV010000824.1:0-3993 GCF_041595215.1 Stieleria sp.
GCGAGCTTCCGCAATCGGACGAAGCGTTTGCCGCAAACGTGGGTGTCCAGGAACTGTTCGGCGAACAAGGCTACACGACTGACGAGCGACGTTGGGCACGACCGACGTTCGACATCAACGGGCTGACCTCGGGCCACCAAGGCGAAGGCGTCAAGACGATCATCCCCGCCAAAGCGTCCGCGAAGGTCAGCTTTCGGTTGGTCGCCGACCAAGACCCCCGGGAGCTGACGCAGCAACTGAACGACCACTTCAGCGCCAACGCTCCGCCCGGCGTCCGCTGGAAACTGGTATCCGATCACGGGGCGCCCGGGATGCTGGCCAACATCGACACGCCGTTCGCCAAGGCCGCCGAACGGGCCATCGACGCCGCCTTCGGTGCCAAACCGGTCTTCATTCGCGAAGGCGGCTCGATTCCGATCGTCACCCGTTTCCAAGAGGTCTTGGGTTGCGATTGCCTGTTGCTCGGCTGGGGGCTTTCCGACGATAACGCCCATAGCCCCAATGAAAAATTTCGTGTCGAGGATTACCATCGCGGCATCCAAGCCTCCGCCCGGCTCTGGAATGAAATCGCCAAACAAGTGGAATAGGCTTCCAATGAAGCAACCCTCCCTGGCCGGGAGGGTCGAGCGAAGCGAGGGGAGGGTCGATCAGGCGTCATCGAATCATTTTCAGCCTCGATCAACATTCACCCGCCGCTGAGACGACTACAACACTTTCGAATTCACCTTTCCCCACCTACCTCAACTCATCATGTTAGATCGGAAATTCATCCTCCAAAACGTCGACCTGGTCCGCGAGAACTGCGAGCGACGCGGCGTGCCATGTGATGTCGATCGCATCGTCGAGCTGGACGGTCAACGCGTCGAACAATTGCAGCTCGCCCAAGAGCTCAATCGCCAAGCCAACGAAGTCAGCAAACAAATCCCCAAGGCCGCCGGGGATGCCGAACGGCAAGAGCTGATCGCCAAGGGCCGCGAGCTGCGACAACAGAAAGATGACGCACAAAAACAATGCGACGATCTCGAAACTGAAATCCTGGCGATCCAAACGCTGATCCCCAACCTGACGCACCCCGACGCGCCGACCGGTGGCGAAGAGGATGCCAAGGAATTGTCGTTCGGTGCGACGCCGAAACCGGAGTTCGATTTCCAGCCGCTCGACCATCTCCAGCTCGGTGAAAAGCACGACCTGTTCGATTTCGAAGCCGGCGCGCGTGTCGCCGGAGCCGGGTTCTACTTTCTGCGCAACGCCGCCGTCCGCTTGGATCTGGCGCTGCAACAGTTCGCCATCGCCTTCCTTTCCGATCGCGGTTTCACCCCCGTGTCCACGCCCGACCTGGCGCTGACCAGCGTGCTGCAGGGAACCGGGTTCAACCCGCGCGGTCCGGAGACGCAGATTTACAGCATCGAGAACACTGAGCTGAACCTGGTCGCCACCGCGGAGATCACACTCGGGGGCATGATGGCCGATCAAACGTTGGCCGACACCGAGTTGCCGATCAAGCTGTGCGGGCTCAGTCACTGTTTCCGCACCGAAGCCGGAGCGGCCGGTCGCGCGTCCAAAGGTTTGTACCGCGTGCATCAATTCACCAAGGTCGAAATGTTCGCCTTCACGTTGCCCGAGCACAGTGACGCGATGCACGAAGAGATGCGGACGTTGGAGTGTGAATTGTTCGATGCCTTGGAAGTCCCCTACCGTGTCGTCGACACCGCCAGCGGCGACCTGGGTGGTCCGGCCTATCGAAAGTACGATTTGGAAGCCTGGATGCCGGGGCGGGGCGACGCCGGCGAGTGGGGCGAAGTGACGAGCACCAGCAACTGCACCGACTACCAGGCGCGTCGGCTGAACACGCGTTACAAGGTAACCGGAGAGAAGGGAACCAAGTTCCTGCACACGCTCAATGGCACCGCCGTCGCCACCGGACGTGCGATGATCGCGGTGATCGAAAACCATCAACGCGCCGACGGCAGCATCTCGGTTCCCAAGGTGCTGCAACCCTGGATGGGTTGCGACGTGATCGGGTAAGCAGCGCCTGCTTCCGCGATCACTGCCCCAGCGGCTAAGTCCCGGCGGCTATGTCCCGGCACTGCGCGTTTTATGTCTCAAGCGATACCGTCGCAACACAGTTCGTTTACGTGAGCCCGTGACGGCAGTTGCGAACCGAGTGCAGTCGACCGGTTCGACAATGTCGGTGTGACTCGGGTGAGCTTGCCGTTCATCCAACCCGCCATCTGATCCGCCACGGCGTCGGCGTCGACGTCGTGGATCAAATCGTGTCGTCCGCCTGACCACCGCACAGACTCGCCGCGATCACGCATGCGGAGTGCCAGATTGCGACAGGCGGCCTGATCGATCAACTCGTCCTCGGTCCCTTGCATGATCAACGTCGGTGTCTCGATCTCGGCGGCGTGGTCGAGTGCGAATCGGCCTTGCGCTAGCAGTTGGGTCGCCAAGTACAGCGAGACGTGACTGTGCTGTAACGGGTCTGCTCGAAGACGCTCGGCCGCTTCCTGGTCGCGCGTCAGTTGCTCCACGCGGGCCGGTTTGGAAATTTGGATCCAACGAAACAACTGGCCGGTTCCCCAGGCAGCGAATAGCTTCGGTCGATCCAGGAAAGTGGGTGGCATCAGCATCGGTGCGACCAACACCAATCCCGAAAGATCTGGCGTCGAAACCGAATCGAACTCATCACGGCGCAGGGCGTAGTTGACCGCGAAATTGCCTCCCATGCTGTGGCCGACCACGACCTGATCCTTCTCGCCGAAGCGGTCCCACAACAGCCTCCGCGAGGATGCAATGATCTGCAAAATGGAATCGTAACTCTTGACGGTTCCGCGTCGTCCCGGCGAGCGGCCGTGACCGGGCAAATCGAAGGCGAAAACCGCCCAGCGGCGACGCAGCATCCGCTTGGCGAAGGACGCGAATCGTCCACCGTGATCCCCCAATCCGTGCACCAAGATCACCACGCCCAGCTCCGTGCCGTCGCCGCGATGCCAGAGCCGCGCGTACAAATCTTCCGCGTTGGGGATCGTCAGGGATTGGGCGATCACGATCGTCACCTGATGGATTGGTGCGGGGGGTGATTGGAAATTGTGGGATCTGGCACGAAATTCGCGTCCTGATCCGTTCTGCAAGGGACATTTGTCAGGATGGCACTCCGACGGACCGGTCCGAAACAGGTTCATTTTGAACGCTGTCGTCCAATTTTTCCGCCCATTTCAGGCGATCGAGATGCTACTTCGACTTCTTCTGCTGTTCATTACCGTCCCCCTGGTGGAGCTGTATCTGTTGTTGCAGCTTGCCGATTTCACGGGGGCTGGCCCGACATTTTTGCTGGTCATCATTACCGGCATTATCGGCTCTTGGCTGGCCAAACGTGAGGGCCTGATCGCGTGGCAAAAGTTTCAATTGGCGTTGGCCGAAGGCCGGATGCCGAGCCGCGAGATTCAGGATGGATTGATGATCGTGTTTTCCGCCGCCCTGCTGCTCACCCCCGGCTTGCTGACCGACATCGTCGGCTTTGTGATGCTGGTTCCGGTCGGACGCAATCTGATTCGCAAGTTTGTACTTTCGCGACTGTTCCGTGGCTTCGGGTCAGGGGGCTTCGGGTCCGTGCACGTCCACACCAAGACCACCTTTGAAAGCACACCCCTGCACCCCTTCGATGACAGCAAGACGATCGAAGGCAGAGCCACCCGACGCTAGCAAACCCCACCAGCACCCACCGGGGACACGGCACCGATAAGAATGCCGTCGACCCCCAAGTTGCTAGCAACACCCAACAACCGGGGTCTGTCCCCGAAAGCAACCGGGGTCTGTCCCCGAAAGCAACCGGGGTCTGTCCCCGAGTGAACATTCATCCATTCACTCGTGACCATTTTCGGGGTCTGTCCCCGTCCGCTCGAGCACCCGGTGGGTGAATGGGGTCTGTCCCTGGGTGGACGGGTGTGGGGGTGGAGCGAATGTTTAGTCGTGGTCGGTCAGGTCTTCGAC
>NZ_JBFHKV010000825.1:0-3990 GCF_041595215.1 Stieleria sp.
CCCATCGTTTTGCCCCCATCGTTTTGCCACATTGACGGCAGGCTGTCACTTCCGGACCGATGAAATGATCACTGGGCACACGGATGGCAGCGCGAACCCACGGATTTTTGGCACGCTGTCATCTGTGGGTTCGCGCTGCCATCGGTGGGTATTCGTTTCGCGGGTTAGCCCGGGAAAGTTGCTTAGCGGAAAAGGGGCAGGCACCTACATCTAAAGTTGTCGAAGTGCTAGGTGGGGTTGAACCGAGGATGACTGAGCAGCTCTCGGAGCTGATCGATACTGGGCGGTTTGACCAGATGCTCATCGAAGCCGGCGACCTTTGATTTCAGGCGGTCTTCATGTTGTCCGTATCCGGTCAGGGCGACCAGCAAGAAGGAGTGGTCGGTCGTGGATTCTCGTATTCGGCGGGCGAGTTCGTATCCGTCCATTCCGGGCAAACCGATATCCAGCAGCACCAGGTTGGGCCCAAAACTCGAAAATTTCTTCAACGCCGACGGACCGTCTTCGGCGGTGGCAACCGCTTGGGCACCGAGCTTTTCAAAGATTTTCTCCATCATCAACCGGGCGGCGCGATTGTCATCGACGGCGAGCACCCGCAAGGGAAACGGCGTCGCGCGAGCGGCAGGGCGAACCGCCTGGCCTTCCGCCCCGGAGGGAGCTTTGCAGCACGGCAATTGGACGGTGAAGGTGCTTCCGGTCCCCAGCCCGTCACTTACGACCGACACCGTACCGCCATGCATCTCCACCATGTTCTTGACGAGGGTCAGGCCGATCCCGAGGCCGCCCTGGGATCGCTCCAGCGTTCTATTGGACTGAGTGAACAGATCAAACACTTGCGGCAACAGGTCGTGGTCGATACCGACGCCGTTGTCTTGAACGCTGATCGACACCCAGTCGCCGTCCTCTTTCGTCACCGTGATCGAGATTTCCCCACCAAAATCGGTGTACTTGCAAGCGTTCTTGAGCAGGTTCTCAATGACCTGGGTCAGCCGAACGGGATCGGCGTCCACCCAAACCGATTGCTCGGGAAGCCGAACGGTCAGTTGATGGCCGGTCTGGTCGATCGTGTGGCGCAACATGTCGCGAGCATGCTCGACGAGTTGAGCGACCGGAACGCGTTGGCGGCGCAACTCGACTTTGCCGCGCATGATGCGTGACACATCGAGCAAATCGTCGATCAGCCGAACCAAGTGTTCAACCTGTCGCTGCATCATGCGGATGGCGTCTTGATGATCGGTCTCACTGAGGACCAACAGATCCAAGCCGGAGCGGACGGGCACCAAGGGGTTTCGCAATTCGTGTGAAAGCATGGCGAGAAACTCGTCCTTTCGCCGGTCTGCTTCGCGCAGTGCCTCGGTCTGCCGTGCCAGCCCATCTTCGATAGATTGCTTGCGGATTCGCAATGCAATTCCATTGGCAACGGATTCGAGTAACGAGGCGACCGATTCGCTGATGGGATGACTGGAAAACATGGCCATCACACCGACGGTCGTCCCCTCATCGATCAACGGGTACCCGGCGAAGGCGATCATGCCCTCACGCTTGGCCCATTTCTGATCATGAATTTCCCCGTCTCCGAGCACACGGTTGGTGACATGCGCGCGTTGCCCAGCCGCGATTCGTCCGATCTTGTAGTCGCCAAAGCGAATCCGGCTGTGTTGGCCGTCAAGATGCGTGTACAGCCCACTGCTGGCGGTCAACTTTAATTCGGTTTGCTCTTCATCGGCCAACCAGATTCGTGCAAAGGCCGCACCCAGACGATCGACCATCAGATCCGTACACTTTGCCAACGCCTCGTCCAACCCGCGGGACTGGACCAATGCAATGCCGATATCGCGACCGAACTCGGCAACATCACGCTCGGTCCGCAGTTGCATTTCAGCCGACCTGCGGAGGGCAATTTCTCGATTGAGTTGATCGAACTTTTCGTTCAACGCCGCAAACTGTCGGGTCGCGATGTGTTGCGGTTCGATGCGGAGCAACAGCAAGACGCGTCCGTCGTGCCCCGTCGTCCGGCGAGCGATCACACGGTGCGATTGAGCGGGTTCACCGAGGTCGATCGAACCAATGGTCTCGTCCGACGTCCGCCGCGCCAACTTCAACAGATCCTTCACACGCGAGGCGGATTGAAGTGCAACGCCACTCAAGTCGCGATGTCGTAATTGAGTCTGGTCCTCGACACCGATGATCGCGGCAGCCTGTTGATTGCCCGCTTGGATGGTGCCGTCGGGTAAGACCAGCAGCAACGCTTCCTTGAATGCGTTGCCAAACATCTCGAATGATTCAGGTGTCAACGTTCGCACCCTGGGCGAGTTCGTCCGAAAAGTATTCACGCCCGTCGGCCGATCGACTCTCTGGCGATTGTTTCAAATAGACCACCACCCGACACCCCGCGTCGCCGCGGGCGATCGCCTCTTGGATCTCTACTTTCGCATAGCCAAGATTCTCGGCGGTGATCATACCGAACACGTTGGACGTCATCATGCACAACGCGGGACGGTCCAGCACGTTGTCGCCGAAGGGACAGCGGCGGTTTCCGAGCACGATCTTCTCGTCGTCTTGGGAGATGATGTAAAAATCTCCTTCGATTCGGCGTTTCAGATCCACCAGAACCTCGCCGACCTGCTGAGCATTGAATTTGTCACCGCCGGCCGCTGCCCGGTACATCTCGTTGATCCGCTCTCCCATCCGCTGACCGACCACGGCCACGAATCCAGACGCCTGATCCAATCCGACGACGTCCTGCAGCGTCCCGGACAGTTCGCGCAGCAGCGTTCGCATGAAGTTGCCGCGAGCCAGGTCGATGGGCAATTGATTGATCACCGGAAGTTCGGGCGGTTGACTCATTTCGGTTCCCTTGTGCGGCAGCGGGTTGCTTCACCCAGAATCGTCCCCGTCAATGCTACCACAACACGATCAACCCGTGCTTCACCCCTGTTGAATCCGACCGATCAAACCCCCACGTAGCGAATGACGCCAAGGCGTTCGGCCCCGCCATCGCCGAATCGCGGCGATCAGATCCGATCGCGGTCATTGCCCCGCAAGGCTGCGATCCGCGGCGACCTCCGCGGGGACTTCCAGTTTCGACGTGCAGTTGGGACAACGGGTCGCCCGATAGGCGATCGTGGTCCGGCAGAAGTCGCATTTCTTTTCGCTCGGCTCGCCTTCAGGCGGTTTTTCGCCAAATGCTTCATCGAGCTGCTCGTCCAGTCGATTGACCAGACGGATGATGATGAACATCGCAATCGCAACGATGCACAACGCCAGACAGCTATTGAAGAACTCGCCGTAGTTCAGCGTCACCGCACCGGCATCCTGAGCGGCTTGCAGCGTTTGAAATCCGCCCTCCGGCACGCTCACGCCCTCGGGGACGTCGAGCACCCAGAACAAGTCCGAAAAGTCGGCGTTGCCGGCCAGCAGTCCGATCGGCGGCATGATGATGTCGTTGACGAGCGACTTGACCACCGTCGTGAACGCCGCCCCCACGGTAAACCCGATCGCCAAGTCGACCATGTTCCCACGTAGGGCGAACTTTTTAAAATCTTCGATCAAACTCATTCTCGACGGTGCTCTGGTCAGAGTGTTATGAAGGGTGAACGTAGGATCGTTGCTGAAAGACTCGAGACGGTCTGCGGTTGCACGAAGACAATCGTGGACCGTGCGAGTGAACCGTGCGATTGGAGTAACGCAAACCTTGGGCCAAAGCCAGACACGTGGCTGTAGAAGCTGACCAGCAACGTCGACGGAGTGCCAGCGGCTGCCGGTACAGCGAAATTGGAGCTTTGATTGCAACGCATCGGCCGCCATTGGACCACATTGGTCGATCAGCGGCCAGATTTTGGAGTCCGAATGGCTCGGCATTCGCATGAGGCCTCGCGGCATGACCCCGACGGGGTCAAAGCCAGTAGCCGGAGGTGAGCGAAGCGACACCTCCGGACATCCGGTCCCCCGTCAGACGCGACCCCGAAGGGTGTCGAAGCAAATGACGTC
>NZ_JBFHKV010000826.1:0-3990 GCF_041595215.1 Stieleria sp.
ATCGATTCGAGCAGGTAGCGGGCGTCACGCTCTTTCCCGATCACGGTTAGATTGGGGCCTACCTCACCGCCGGCGCGATCGACTTTGTGACAGCGGACACAGGAGAGTTCGGTTTTTCCAAAGAACAGCGTGGCGCCCTGCTCGGGATCGCCTCCGGAAAGAGAATCCAGCCATTTGCCGAGCGGTTGTGATTGGGCCAATTCGGTTCGGTACTCGTCCAACCGCTTTTGTTGTGCGTCATCCAGTCGGCCCTTTGCCGCTTCGATCACGTTCAATTGCACGCGGGCATCCAGGCTGCCGTCGAGGTATTGGTCGACGGCCTGGCGGATCGCCGCGTCCGCCTTGGGGTGCTTTAGCTCGGCCAGGATATCCCATGCCTTTTGCCGCATTCGGGTGTCGGCATTGGCAGTGGACGCGACGAATCGATCGATCGATTTTTCGGCCGCGTGATCGGCCAACACGGACAGACTGGCCAGACCCAATGGGCCACGCGCGTTGTCGACGGGAATCGATTCGGCCAGCCGGACGGCGCTGGTCGCATCCAGACGCGCGAGCGCCGACAGCGCCCGTGCACGTGCGTCGGAACTGCGGCTGGATTCGGCGACTTGCTCGACCAGCGCGCCGGCGATCTTTTTAATTCCCAGTGACGCGGCCACTTCGATCGCTCGAAGTCGCACGTTTTCTGGTGCGACCATCAACAGATCGATTTGCGGTTCCAGGGCGGCTGCGGCCAAGGCGGCGTCGCGTTGATCCAACGGGCGGTAGTCACCCAGGACTCGGTCCAGCGGCCCCGGCGAGCTCCAATTGCCCAGCATCTCGATCGCTTCGATCCGCATCGCTTCACTCGCTTCGGAACGGGTCGCGTAGGTTGCGATCGCGTTGGCCGCTTCGGCGCTGCCGATTCGGTAGTTCGCGTTCAGCACGCGTCTCGCCAATGCTTCGGAATCCAGTGGCTGGCGGATCAAATCCGCCAGCGCGGCGGTTGCAAATTCAATCGGTTTGTCGTGGATCGCTCGTGCGGCCTCCAGCACCACGCGGGGATCCTCATCGTGCAGGAATTTTGCGACCGATCCGCTAGACAATCTTCCTAGTGCGATCGCGCCCAACAGCCGTACCGTGGCATTGGGGTGTTTGGCCAGGGCGGCAATCCGGTCCGCTTTGACGGCCCGCACCAAATACATCGACGCGGCGTGGCGGATCGCCGGATCGTTGGCGTCGGTGGTTGCCGCCTTGGCCAGGACCGCTTCGATCGCCGTGGCATCCTTCAGCCGTCCAAGCGCGTCGATTGCCGCGTACCGCACCCGCGGGTCCTCGCTTTTGAGCGCCGTTTGAGCGGGTTGGGAAGCATCGGTCCAACCCTGTTCGCCGACGATCGCCAACGCCGCGACACACAGGTCTGCGTCGGCGCCCGCGATCAGTTCGATCAAGGTTCGCTTGGCGATCGCATCGGGTTCGTCGCCCGACCCGCTTTGACGCGCGATTTGGTCCAGCCCCCACGCCGCGTGTAAACGTGCCTTGGAGGTTGCATCTGGATCAGCGGCGATCGCGGCCAGCGTCTCGGTCTCGCCGCGGGAGGCAAGTTCCCATTGGCTTTCCAGGCGAATCCGTCGATCGGCATGTCCGATCCATTCGGCCAGGGTTTCCGGTGACAAGCCGTCCCAGTCGCCGGCAAGTCGCTGCTTCACTTCCGCGACAACGGGATCGTCAGCGTGCTCGGGATCACTGATGCGATAGATGCGAGCTTTGCCCAGACCGTCCCACCCGTCGACCCAGTCGCTGACGTACAGCGCCCCATCGGGGCCGAACGCGACGTCGGTGGCCAGGCACGTCCAAATCGGCTGATCATCGGCGACCAGTTTGTACGTCGCGCCGGACGGTTCGACGTTGAAGGAACGAATGCCGCTGTTGCTGGGGCCGCCACGGAAATCGCAGATCAAGAACGTGTCGTCGAGGTGGTCGCCGAATCCGGTGCCGGGGTAGTACGCCAGACCGCTCGGTCCGTCGGTGAAATTGGCCACCGGGGGGATGATCGACGCGGGTTGGTCGGGGTTGGCCGGTTCCCAGATTTTCTCGCGATTGAAGGGACCGCGGTCGCTAAGGTACTGGTAATACATCCGCCAGCCGGTGTCACCGTCTTGCAAGACGTGCACGATGCGGGCTTGGTCGCCGCTGTCGCTGTTGTTGTCGACGGTAAACCAATCGCCGCGATCGTTGAACGCGAGTTCCTGCGGGTTTCGCAACCCACGGGCGAACACTTCCAGTCCGGTGCCGTCCAACTCGCAGCGAAACACGGCGCCGCTGGCCGGGTCGGACAAGACCTCGCCCTCGGCCGTCCGCAGATGGTAGCCGCGGTCTCCGATCGTGAAGTACAGCCGTCCGTCGTAGCCGCGAACCAGTCCATGCAGGTCGTGGCCGCGAAACGCGACCCGGACTCCATAACCGTCCGACAGCACGACGCGTTCATCGGCCTTGCCGTCACCGTCCTGGTCGACCAATTTCCAAAGCTTGGGGATGCAGGTGTAGTAGACAGCGCCGTCGACGGCCAGCACGCCGGCGCCGGTGCCTTCTTCCAATTGATGGAATCCGCTGGCCAGCACCACGCTCTTGTCGGCCACGCCGTCACCGTCGGTGTCGGACAACCGTCGAATCCGGTCGTCGTGCTGGGTGTAGGTCACCGCGGCCTCCCCCAGCAGTCGCTTGTGATAATCGATGCGATCTTGGACCGTCTTGGACGCCAGATCGGCCATCAGCCATTGCTGGTCGTGGCCGCGATTGTCGGTCACGCCACGATTCTGTCGAAAGGTCTCGCACGCATAGAGGTGTCCCTGTCGATCGATGTCAAACGCCACGACGTTGGCGACATCGGGTTCGGCCGCCCAGACGCTGATCGTCCAGCCCTCGGGGATCCGGATGGCGGACATCGCTTCGACCGGCTCTTGCGACGCCTTGGCAATCTCCGGTGGCAACGGCCGGGCCGTTTCAACGTCCGCCGCCCCAACAGTCCTGATTCCCAGCCCGGTCGGTGAGCCCATTCCGATCAGCCAGACCACTCCGGCCAGCACCGCGATCACGCCCAAACGTGATCGGAACGAATGGATTCCGCCAAGCCCGTTTCGAACCGTCAGGCGGCACCACAAGGAACTGCAAAGCTGGAATGTCATGAAATCTAGATCGGGTAGAAACGAAACGGTTGCGGAGGGGCACGACAAACCTAATATCGACACATCATTCAATACGTCAACTCAATGGCTATCTGCCCGCCGGGAAGATCCATTAGAATAGTTGCTTTCCTGTGTCAACGAGCGAGATCGGTTCGGGAAACTCCAACGCCGACACCCTAGTATCATCGTCCATGAATCGAACCGACGACGTTTCACCTTTGAACGACCAGCCCGGACCAACCGAAAACACCGATCCGTCGGCAACCGGGGACGCCCCCTTTGTCGCCAAGCTCGTCGAGCCGGCAGCGGTCGATGGGGCTGCGGCAAGCCTTGCTGTGGAGACGGCGGTCCGCACCGGATCGCCCTTCCGTGTCGATCCGACGGATCTGGAAACGCCGTCCGAACCGGTGAAGAAGCTGACACTTTCGGGCGAGGCAGCCTACGGAGAGTACGGTCCGTTCCTCTACACCGCCATGGGTGCCTCGTCCGCCGCGGTCGTCGTGCTGGTGTTTGCGGCCCTGGGCACGTGGTGGTTTCCCGCCGGAGGTGCCTTGGTCGCCGTGCTCGGGACGGTCTTGTCGATCATCGGCCTGTTCTCCCGACGCCGCTTTCGCTACGCCGCCATCGGCACGTTGCCCCTGCACATGGTGCTGTTCGTCTTGAGCTACGCGCGGTCGTTGGTGTGAAGTGGGTAAGCATCCTGCTTGGGTGGGTCGCAAGCTGGAAGCGTACGCCACTGGCAAGCTGACGCTTGGGTGGGTCGCAAGCTGGAAGCGTACGCCACTGGCAAGCTGACGCTTGTGTGGGTCGCAAGCTGGAAGCGTACGCC
>NZ_JBFHKV010000827.1:0-3981 GCF_041595215.1 Stieleria sp.
CATGGGAATTGCGGCCAGTGACTTTGACGGCGATGGCGATCTGGACCTGTACGTGACCGGTTTTGCCAATGAGTACAACATTTACTACGAACAAGTCGCACCGGGGTTTTGGAGCGACCGGACCGGAGAGGTCGGCTTGCTGCAACCGACCTTGGCGACGGTCGGCTTTGGAACCGAAGCGATCGACCTGGATGATGACGGGAGCGACGAAATCGTGGTCACGAACGGTCATATTGGTGAGTTTGATGACGGTGAATATGCCTACGAGCAGCCGTTCCAGGTTTTTCATCGTCATACCGACGGCACGTTTGCGTTGCTCGACGACGATGATTGGGGAGACTATTTTTCACGCCCCCACGTCGGCCGCGCGCTCTGGACCGTTGACATCAATGGCGACCACCGCAACGACGTGATGATCACCCACACACGCGAACAGGCTCGACTGTTGATCAACGAAACGCCCACCACCAACCGTCACCTCTCCTTTCGATTGGTCGGTCGGGATTGCACGCGAGATGCGACCGGTGCGATCGTTCGTTTCTCTCATGACGGTCAAGACCGATCGTTGTGGTGCTTGTCCGGCGATGGCTACATGTGTAGCAACGAACGCATCTTGCGAGCCGGCGTCGGAACGTCCGGTGAAGTCACCAACGTTCACGTCGTCTGGGCCGACGGCTCGGTCGATCAGATCGGCACCCTGGCAACCAACGCCCACTATTTGATCGTCCAAGGCGACGGCACCGCAACGAAACTCTTTCGCGGACAGAAGTGAACGCAATGCAAAACGCGGAACAGACGATGCGCCGGACGACCACACCGCTCCGCACCAATTCTCGCGTGGGCCGATCTCCCAGGGACGCGGCCCGGCCGATGGTGTCGGTTGCGATTCGAGCAGTTGCAGACGCACTAATCGTCACACCGATCGTCGCATTGATCGTCACACTGATCTGTTCAACGGGTTGCCACTCGCCACGATCGGACGATTCTCCGGTTTCCGATCGCGGGGATTTGGCTTCCCAAGACTCGCATGATCGAATGCTCGACACCCTGGCGAAAATCAAAGCCGACATCCCTACACAAAACTTCTTTCTCGGCGATGCCGACCTGATCGATTTTCAGAACCAGCTCGACGTCCAACCGGACGACGCGTATGCGATGCGGGGGGCGCTGCTGTTTGAAATCGGCAGCAAAAATGTCTTCTTGGGGCAGACGTCCAAGGGCATCCAACAACAGAAAGCGGCATTCAATCTGCTCCGCCAGGCCGAGGTGCCGCAAAGTGTGTTTGATAAACTGTTCTTTTCCATTGGAGTATCGCATCTTCGAAAAGCAGAAAATGACAACTGCATCGATGCCCACACCGCGGGAAGCTGCATTTTTCCGATCCGAGAGGATGGAGTTCATGTCCATCCAGAAGAAACGCTCCGGGCGATCGCCTACTTTCACCGTGTGCTTGAGACGCGACCGGATCACTTGCCCTCGCGCTGGTTGTTGAACCTTTCCTACATGGCGATCGGTCGTTATCCCGATGACGTTCCCGAGTCGTTTCTGATCCCACCCGACGCATTTGAATCGGAACAAACGTTTCCTCGCTTTGTGGACCGCGCCCCGGAACTGGGGCTGAACACCTTCAGTCTGGCCGGCGGAGCGATCGCGGACGATTTTGATGGCGACGGCCTTCTGGATCTCGTCGTCTCGTCTTGGAGTCCCGCCGGGCAACTGCGTTTGTACCATCACGATGGCGACGGGAGTTTTTCTGACCAGACCGAACAGGCCGGGCTGTTGGGCATCTACGGTGGGTTGAACCTGCTGCAGACAGACTTTGATAACGATGGGGACCTCGACCTGTTCGTTCTGCGTGGCGGTTGGTTGGGCGAGTCCGGCCACCACCCCAATTCGCTGTTGCGCAACGACGGCAACGGCCACTTTCGCGATGTCACGTTTGACGCCGGCTTGGCCGAAAACAACTTCCCCACACAAACCGCCTCGTGGGCCGACTACGACAACGATGGCGATCTGGACTTGTACGTCGGCAACGAAGGTTTTCCGAACCAGCTCTTTCAGAACCGTTCCGATGGGACCTTTGTTGAAATCGGCACGGACGCCGGCGTTGCCGATCTGGGATTCACCAAGGGCGTCTGTTGGGGCGACTACGATGGCGACCGGTTTTCCGATCTGTACGTTTCCAATTTAGACGGCCCGAATCGACTTTTTCGCAACCTGGGAAACGGCCGTTTCGTCGACGTGGCTCCGGAACTGGGCGTCGCGGGGCCGAACGTGAGTTTTCCGCTTTGGTTTTGGGACTACAACAACGACGGTGCGTTGGACATCTTTGTCGCAAGCTTTTCACAAAGCGTTGACCCGATCGCCGCCGACTTTCTGGATCTTCCCCATCGAACGGAAATGGATTGCCTGTACCAAGGCGACGGGGCGGGCGGGTTCACCGAAGTCGCTGCGGAGAGAAACTTGCGACGGGTGACACAACCGATGGGTTCCAATTTCGGCGACCTGGACAATGACGGCTACTTGGATTTTTACCTGGGAACCGGATTTCCAGACTTCGAAGCGCTGGTCCCCAATCAGATGTTTCGCAACGTCGCCGGCGAATCGTTTGCAAACGTGACCACCGCGGGCGGATTCGGGCATCTACAGAAAGGCCACGCAGTCGCGTTCGCCGATTTGGATCACGACGGAGACCAGGACGTGTTGCATGAACTCGGCGGCTGGTTCGCCGGCGACGCGTATGGAAACGCGTTGTTCGAGAATCCTGGGTTCGGCAACCACTGGATCGTCGTCAAACTGGTCGGTGCCGAGTCGAATGCCGCCGCGATCGGGGCACGCATCCGCGTCGATCTCAGCGACGGATCAACGGAGCGTTCGATCTATCGTTGGGTCAACAGCGGCGGCAGCTTTGGTGGCAACCCGCTGCGTCAACACATCGGACTGGGACAGTCCAATCGCATCACGCGACTGGAAGTGTTTTGGCCCACGACAGACAAGACGCAGGTCTTTGAGGATTTGCAGACCAACCAGTTCATCTGCATCACCGAGGGCCGATCCGACTTCGAGACGTTGCCGTACGGAGCGGTTCCGTTTTCTAGCGACGCCACCACCGAGTCGAGCCATGCCCATCATCACCACCTCGATGGCCAGCCCTAACGGTTCCTGCTGAATGCGTGTGTCGCCGCAAACCAAACCACTGTCGCGTTTACCGAAACACGCCGACGATGCGCCAAAGGCCCAACAACGCGACGCCGATTACCACGAACAACGCCAGACCTTGCCGCCCCCGACCAGCGGTTTCTCCCGTCGTTCGTCCCTGTCTGGCCACAACCCACAGCAGGAAACAGGCGACAATCGGTAACAGCAACCCGTTGGCAACTTGTGCAAATTGAATCGTCAGTGCGGGACTTTTGCCAAACCAGATCGCAACCAGCCCGCCGACAAATACCACGCCGAGTGCGATCACCCGAAAGCGTCGACTCGATGGATCCGCGTCCCACTGCAGCGAACCGCAGATCGCATACGCGGTTGCGATCGGCGCCGTGACCGCGCTGGTCAGCCCGGCCGCAAACAAACCCAGTGCGAACGCGATGCCGCCACCTCGGCCCAGGGCGGGTTCGAGCTGCTGGGCAATTTGATCGATCGATGTCCAGGGCGTTCCGGTCTGGTGAAACGCCGTGCTTGCGGTCACCAAAATCGAAGCCGTCACCAACCCGCCCAGTGCGACCGATAAGCCGGTGTCCCAATCCGATTGCGTCATCGCCTGATCGGGATCAGCACCTCTCCAAGTCGCCGCGGCGCCGCTGGCATGCAGAAACAAGTTGTACGGAACGATCGTGGTTCCAATCAGCGCGATCACGATCGTCAAGTTCTCCGCGTTGAGCCGCGGCAGGAAAACGCCTCTCAAGATCTGCGTCGCAGGCGGCATGGAGATCACTCCGGCGATCAGGAACGATCCACTCAAAAGGATCACCCAGGCGA
>NZ_JBFHKV010000828.1:0-3974 GCF_041595215.1 Stieleria sp.
ACTGGCCTGCTAAAGAATGGCACCCGACCTCCCATCCAGGTGGGTGTCGTCGCGGAACGAGACGCTTGGTCGCGACACGCGCCGACGGCGGGTCGATCTCAAGGCCACTTAACTAAGTCAACGTCCATGAGGAGGCCCGGACGCTGGCGCGAACCGGCTGATCTCAAACGATGACGAGCCGTTTGGCGCGAGCCTACGGGCAACTCGTGGAAACGACGCTTCACTCAGTGGTATTGGCCTTAAGCCTGCCCCCTGAGAAAAGACAGCCCTTCAATCTTAATGCCGCTGCGGCCCGAAAACCGATCGGGCGGCCAAGGCGTCGCTGTGGCGGAGCAAGTAAGCGGTTCTGGAATTCGGATCGACGCAGAGTTCTTTCAACGTCGTCTCGCTCAGGCTTGCCAGTCCGCGGAAACGTTGATGGCGGTGAACGATGTTCTTTTCATCCAGCACCGTACGAATCCGCTGCAGGTGGTCTTCGCTGTAGGCATGCAGGGCATCGGCGTATCCGCGAGCGCGGATTTCGAACAATGGTGATTTGACCAGCGAGACGCGGTTGGCATCCAACAGCGGCCGCAAGTAAACGTCAAAGAACATCAGCATCAGCGCACCGCAGTGGATTCCGTCCGCGTCGGGGTCAAACAAGAACAGGATGCGATCGTACCGCAACTCCGCCAGATCTTCGGCGTGCCAGCCCGTCCCCAATGCATCGATCAGTGCGGCGTACCATTGATTTTTCCGCACCGACGCATCGGACGCTTTCGTCGCGTTCATCGGTTTCCCTTGCATCGGCAACACGGCCTGAAACCGCTGGTCACGCACACGCGCGACCGCCTTGGACGCCGAATCGCCTTCGACGATGAACAACTCGCGATAGGGTTGTTCGGTCGGTGAGCAATCGATGAGCTTGGTTTTTTGAGTGATGAACGTCATGTCAGGCACTATCCCCATCCCGCCGACACGTTTGGTCAGTCGATCATACGCTTTAAGAGTCCGTCGTAGGCGTCGATGCGGCGGTCGCGCAAGAACGGCCAATGCGTCCGCACGACGTCGATCTCGCCCAGGTTACAATCGGCGCACAAGACATGGTTGCCGGACTGAGCGGCTTGGGAGACGACTTCACCGCGGGGAGAGGCCACAAAGGACGATCCCCAGAATTCGACTTGGCCTTCCCTGCCGACACGGTTGGGCGCCCCCAGCCAAATTCCGTTGGCGATCGCATGGGCCCGCATCGACGTTTGCCAAGCGTCCAGTTGCCCCGCACCGAATTCCTCCTTTTCGCCGTCGATCCATCCGATCGCAGTCGGGTAGAACAGGATTTCCGCGCCGGCCAGGGCAAACAAACGAGCCGCTTCGGGGAACCACTGGTCCCAGCAAACCCCAACGCCGAGCTTGGCGTAGCGGGTTTGAATGGTACGAAATCCCATGTCGCCGGGCGTGAAGTAGAATTTTTCGTAATACAGCGGATCGTCGGGGATGTGCATCTTTCGGTACGTTCCCGCCAGGCTGCCGTCCGCGTCGACGACGACCGCGGTGTTGTGATAGACGCCGGCGGCGCGTTTCTCAAAAATCGGCGCGACGATCACCATTTCGTGCCGCTTGGCCAGGTCTTGCATGCGACGCACCGACGGCCCGTCGAGGGTCTCGGCGTAGTCGAAATTACAATGATCCTCGGACTGGCAAGGATAGGGGGTTGCAAAAAGCTCTTGAAGGCAGAGGATCTGGACCGATTCGGAAGCCGCCTCGTCGACCCGTTTTTCAACTTCGTCGAGCGTTGCGTCGCGTGAGCCGGCATACGACATCTGCAACAATCCGATTCGCACATTTCGATTGATCACGGTTTCGTTCATTTCAGGCAAGGGAAAGGCATAGCATTGGAAATCGTCTTCGTTTCGGGAACCGGAACGGAAGTCGGAAAGACTTACGTTGCCCAACAGCTTGCGGTTGCGAAACGCAGCGCCGGTGTTCGCGTAGGAGTCTACAAACCCGTGGCGAGTGGTTGTATCCGGCAACCCCGCAATTCGGAGACGAATTCTGCAACTCCGGACGATCCGCTCGTCTCCAGCGACGCCGTTGCGCTCTGGGAAGCCGCCGGCCGCCCCCTGAATCTAGACGCGGTTTGCCCCCAGCGCTTCGAAGCCTCGGTCGCACCGGACGAGGCGGCCAGACGGTCGGGGCAACGGGTCGACGCCGACCTGCTGACGCGCGGCGCCGATCGTTGGCGCGATCACTGCGACACGTTGATCATCGAAGGTGCCGGCGGGCTGCTGAGTCCGATCGCCGACGACCTGTTGAACATCGATCTGTTTGGACAGTTTCAAGACGCCGAACTCTATTTGGTCGCAGCCAATCGGTTGGGGGTCATTCACGAAGTGATCGCGACCTGTCGCGCGGCCGCGTTGTCCCAGGTCAGTGTCAGCCGGTTGTACCTGACCGCATCCGGCCCCACGGCGGACGAATCCAGCCCATCCAACGCCGCACAGATCCGCCGCTGGTTGCCGGAACTGGACGTCCGCGAAGTCGGCTGGGGACAAGTCGATTGGAGCCGGGGGCTCGTCTAGCGATCCGACGCCCAGCGATCCACAGCGCTGTCCACGCCACGAAAAGTCGGATGCTCGATCAAGCAACGCTCGGTGTATGAGTGTCCGATCGTACGATTGATCAGCCGTTTGGCGCGAGCCTACGGGCCCAAACGAGAGGAAACGACGCTTCGCTTAGCGGTGTTGGCCTGCGGTCGGCAAACTGCCAATCGTTTCGGCAGGCATGGTAAACTACTGCGAATCGATTTCCGCTTTCTACTTGCCCTACAGTTAAGAACATGCGCTACCCGTCACCGCTGCTATTGCCAGCTTTGCTCGTTTCGGTCGTGCTCTCCGCCGGAGCTTGCTCGGCAGAAGAATTTAAATCGATTTTTGACGGTCGAACCCTAGACGGTTGGAAGGCACTCGACATGAGTTACTGGTCGGTGCGGGATGGCGCGATCACGGGCCAATCGACGCCCGAGCACCCCTGCACCTCGAATCAGTTCTTGGTCTGGCAGGGCGGCGACGTCAGCGATTTCGAAGTCAAGCTCAAGTTCCGGGTGACCGGTAACGGATGCAATTCGGGAGTCCAGTTCCGCAGCAAAATCAGACCTGACGGTCTGGCGGTCGGTTACCAGGCGGACATCTACCAGAGCGGGCCATACCTGGGAGGCGTTTGCGACGAAATGCATTCGCGGAAAGGCCCCGAGTTGTTGACCGGCAACGGCCAGCGGACCGTGATCGATGCTTCCGGCAAACGGACGGCGAACGACTTGGGCACCAAAGCGACCATGAAACCGTCAGGCGAGTGGAATGACTACCACATCACCGCCGAAGGCCGACACATCACGCTCCGTATCAATGGCGAACTCTGTTCCGAATTGATCGACGAAGAAGAAGGACACTCCGATTTAGCAGGAATCCTGGGATTGCAACTGCGTTCCGGCCAGCCGATGACCGTGCAATTCAAGGACATTTTTCTCAAGCAGTTGTCGGACTAACAAACTACGTCCCAGCACGGTAGGTCGGCACGGGACGTCCGGGGCGAAAACTTTCGACCGACCTCACCTCAGCCTCTGCAGCGAACTCGGCGGCCAAGGCATCGACAGCGCTGGCGACGGATTCCTGCAGTGCGTCGGGCCCCAGACTGACACGCGCGTTGATGATCAGCGTCAACGCTGTGCCCTCGGCTTGCGAAGCGACCGACAGCGTCGTCGCCGTGTCGCTGCTGACCAGGTTGGCAACGCCGACCGCATCGCCGGAGGAACAGAAAACCTTTAAATGTGCCGGTTCGGCATCGCGCGCTTCCAGACGCGTTCGAATCAAGTCGACAATCCGCATGACGACGCCATCGATCGGCATTGGATCGCTGCAGGTCAAGGAAACGGTCGCATTGAGCCAACCCAATTCCGCTTCCCCTTCGGCGTAGACGTCATAATCCACGTCCATCAACTG
>NZ_JBFHKV010000829.1:0-3974 GCF_041595215.1 Stieleria sp.
AAAACTTGGTCGCCGCTTCGTTGCCGTAAATGCCAGCGAGGATCGCGTTGCCCGCGATGTAAGCGTCTTTCTCGTTGTCGAACGCCTTCAATCGCCCGTGCGCCTTGGCGCGAGCCGGAACAACAATCTTCTTGCTTTCCTGCTCACCGGTGGACAGTTCGCCGTTTTCGAAACGCTCTTGGATTTTGCGTGCCTGACGTTGCTCGGCGGCGATTTCTTCTCGCCGCTCGGCCCGCGCCAATTGCACTTTCAGCTCCGAGATTTCGCCCGCGAGGTAGTTCGGCTCGCCTTCTTTTCCGCGACCAGCGATCGCGTCAAATGCGGCGGCTTCATCCTTGGTCAATTCCCGACTTTCGCCTTCGGCAACCGCGATAATGGCGTCCGCCTCGGCCTGCTTCTCCGCGATTTCCTCGCGGATCTCCTTGCTATTCAGCAACTTGATCATCTTTGGTGTCTCCTGCCGGCGGCAAGGAGCGCACGAAAAAAGCGGCGGGGCTTGCCGCTCGGCGTCTTTGTTTGAAAGGACAAACGAAAACGTCCGAGCAGTGAGCCACGCCGCTAACTAGTTGCGTGAAATCACAATGTCGGTTGTGTCAATGTGCAATCCTATTGCAGGTGCAACAAAATTGCAAGTGGAATTTTTTAGACGCGAGCCCGTAGTCGTCGCTTCGCGTTGGCAACGAATCCCGCCGCGGTTGCGACTGCCTTTGGTTTCTCCGGTTTTGACTCGTCGCCGATCACTGAATCAACTAGACCCAGTGCCATCGCCTCGGATGCCGGGATGTAGGTGTCTCGCTCCATGATTGCCAGGAACTCATCCGCATCGCGTCCGCTTCGCTTGGCGTAGATGCCGGCGATCTGCTCGCCGATCAGGTCCAGCACGTCCGCGACCCCCCGGAACTCCTTGGCATCTCCCGCCGCCACGGTCCAGGGGTTATGGATCATCAGCATCGACCCCTCGTGAATTGACAACTCGTCCGCCGCCATGACGATGACGCTGGCGATTGACGCGGCCAGGGCATCGATGACGATCGACACTTTGCCGGGATAGCTCTTTAGCTGGTTATAGATGCTCAGCCCTTCGAACACGTCGCCGCCATCGCTTTTGATCGTGATCGACAAGTCTTTGCCGTCCATCTCGCCGAGCATTGCCGCGAAGTCCCGCGATCCCGTGCCGCCATCGAAATAGCTGCCGATGTCGCCGTCAATTCGAACTTGCCCGCTTACTTTGTCATGCGTCAACATTTGCAACTCCCGTGATTTGATCAACCATTTCGTCGGCGCGTGAATCCCACCCGCCTACCAGATCGGCGACAGCCGCCGGCCATGCTTCTACGTCCGTGATCTCGCCGGCCAGGTCAAGCAGCGCCCGGCGGGACTGCTTGCAGTGATCCGCCGCGATTGCCTCTTCTACGCCCAGCTTCGCCAGTGCTTTCGCGATTGTGTTTTGCCAGTCGCCGTACCACCGATCGAGCCAGTCGAGAAAGTTTTTCTCTTTGCCTGCTGCCGCTTCGACCCGCTGCCGCTCGATTCCGATCAAGTGCGACACATAGGCCCTGATCGTCCCGCGACTGCGATCCTCGATCGCCGTTGCCTTTGGCTCGCTCTCGTCGTCCGTCTCATCCTGCGGTTCGCTCTCTTCCTCCGATCCGCCGGGGGTGATCGCGGGATTGAAGAACTCGTCGCCGCCGTCGTAGGGATTCATCCGCAGCCGTTCGCGGGCCTCGTTGGGCGACATGATGCGAGACGTAATTGCACCACTCAGCGACGTGATCGACGTGGGGAAGTCCATCCGCAAAAGCGACTGTTGATTGAACTCAAAAAACATCCGCTTACGTCGGATCGGCATGATCAGTTTTTTCGACCACTCCTGTTCGATCTTGACCATCCACGGCAGCAGACAGTTCGTCATGTACGCCGTGTTTCGCTCGCTCACCGACTTGTAGGGGCTTGGCTCGCCGTCACCGATGAACGATTCGAGACCAAAGATTGACGCCACGTCTTGCCGGTGGAATCGTCGTTGCTCGATCCACTGTGCATCAGATGCGTTGATCGGCAGAACGCTCGTCGTCATCCCATCCCGCAACAGTGCGGCTTTGTTCGTGTTGTCCACGCCCGTGTGAAACTCGTTGAAATCCGCCATGAACTGCTTGGCTTGCGAGTCGTCGCGGAACATTCCCTGCGGAGCATGAATCAACACGCCCGGCTTGGGGCTGCGAAACGATGAACTGACCGCCTTCTGTGCCCCGATGCCAAGCCCAAATGCGTCCTTGAGCACATCGACCACGCTCATCCCGACGAATCCGCTGTAGCTCAACCCCATGAAGTGCAGCACGTCCTTGTCAGGAATCGCAACGATGGAGTTTTTGTTTCGATCGTTGAAATGGTCCACATAGTTCGTGATCTGGTCTTCATGCTGCGGAGTGACTGCGTGCCACTTCTTGCCCTCTTCCAGGCACGTAATCGTCTGGCTGGGAAGTAACGGGATCAGTTCCACCGGCATCCCCATTGCGTCCCGCACGATCGCCGCACGACCGTTGCCGGCCAACATGGCGTGCAGCATCAACGTCGAGCGGAACATGAATGCCGTCTGCATCTCGTTGGGCGATTTGCAAACGATGTCGTACAGCGGATCGTTTACCGCCGCGTTGCTCTCTCGCCCCTTGATCGCCTTCAATTCCAGCGGCATCAATGCAATGTGCTCAGCGATCTTCCGCACCGCGCTGTAGACGGACGGATCACCCAGCACGGTATCGAGTGTGACCTTGACCCCGCTGGCTGCATCACCGCCGCGGAACCAATCGACCAGCCATTGAACCGGATTAGACAGACTGCTTGTGTAACTCATTTCTCAATCCCTACGTGATGAACAGGCTGCCTTTGGATCGCGGCGGAGCAATCGACGCCAGCCGATACGCCATGATCACCGCGACGATCGGGTCGATTTTGTCGGGGCTGTTGGCCTTGTCTGGAATGCAGAAATAACCTGCCGATCGTTTGCCATTAACCAGCACCATGTTCCCCGCCGCCCACGTCAACAGCCCGTTGCCTTCGTGGCGAACCCGCCCCAGTTTCAGGTCGGCCAAGAACTTGGTGATCGGCTCGGTCCACATGCCGGCGTTTTGGAAAAACTTCACCGTCTCGATGCCCTCGGGTTCCAGCGACTGCGCGAAGTCTCGCGAGTTTGCCGGGTCATACGCCCACGATCGAATCTGGTTGTCCTGGTACTCGCGGATCACTTCTTGACGCATCTCGTTGATTTCCATCGACGACACACGCAACAGCTTCTGATCGACCCAATCGGCCCACGGTTCCTTTGATAGATCACGCTCGGCGGAGGTGTTGATAAACCCGACGCTATCGACCTCATACCGATAGAGCGGCCGGCCAGTCGGTTCGCCGGTCTTGGTGTCGATCTCATCCTCACCCGTGTCGAAGCGAGCACAGAAACCCAACGCCGCCAAGTCATCTTGCCCGCCCATGTCCCACGCGCCGCAGATCGCGTCTGCGTCAGACCAGTCCGAAAACTCGCCCTGTGCCGCTCGCCAAGTTTCGTCATGGATTGCCTTTTCCAGCGACGAAACCAAGACGTTGCAGTGATAGCGTTTGAAGACGTGCAACCCAGCCGGCGACAACTGTGCATCGTCCGCCTGTTCCTGCATGAACTCCCGCTTTGGCGTCACCGGATAGTTCGGGTTCGCCTTGGCCCAATTCTTTTCGTCAAACGGGTCATCCTCGGGGATCTCGCCCGTGCCCTCGCACTTGGGGCATCCCTTGATTGCTCCGCAGTCACAAGGGCGTTTTTCGTCCAGTCGAGCGATGAAGCAAAAGCGGTGATCGCCCGGCGGGTTGTCCAGCTTGTAGCCGTCCAGCACGCGACAGGACAGCGTGTCAACTTCAATCCACAGCTTCGATTGATCGTCTCCCGCCGTCGTGATCGTGATAATCAGCGGCTGGCGGCGTGACCCGTGGGC
>NZ_JBFHKV010000830.1:0-3969 GCF_041595215.1 Stieleria sp.
AGCAGTGGAAGAAGAAGCCGCTGCCGAGTGATCGCGTCCGTTCTCGGACGACAACGTTCCGCGGTGCTCCAGGCTCCCGCCGAGCACCCGCGGACGCCCCACTTCTCGCATCCCAGATCGGATCGCAAACGAGCAGCCGGCGGTCAAGCGTAGCGACAACCGCCGGCGACTCGACGGGCTGTCGATTTCAGCCCGTCGAACGATCACCGCCTCTCAGCGAAACGGCTCCTCCCGCGGCGGCCAGGCGTCGTAGTGCTCCGCCGTGTTGCCGGACCAGTACGGCGACGACCCCCACAGCGGAACGGTCGGCAGCGCCGCCTCCCATTTCCCCAGCAGCCCAAACAGCTGCATCAGTCGCTCGGTTTCTCGATGCGACAAATCGTCCGACTCCCCGACATCGCTCGCCACACGAAACAGTTCCGCGGGGCGATGCGAAGGCCGGACGAGCTTGTCGGCACCATCCAGCACGGCCGCTTGGCCCTGCAACCGCCAGTACAATCGTCGTGGCGGTCCGGCACCACCGATCAACTGCGGTAAAACGTCGATCCCGTCGTGCGACCCCGCCAGATCGATCATCCGTTTTCGATTGCGTGCGTCTTCATGTGACATCGGTTTGGCGAGCGGCAATGCCTGCGCCCCCGCCGCGGCCATGAACGTGGGCAACAGATCCAACGCACTGACCACCGCATCGCAACGCTGGCCGGCGGCAATCTTGGCCGGCCAACTCCAGATCATCGGCACGCGGATGCCGCCTTCGCGCAGACAACCCTTCACACCCCGCAGCGGCCCGTTCCAGCTGCCGTTGGTGGTCGCACCGCCGTTGTCGGAAAAAAACACCAACAGCGTGTTGTCCCACTGATCGGTCCGTTCCAGATGCTCACGAATCCGGCCGACACCGCGATCGAGTGCAAACATCATCGCAGCGTAGGTTTGACGCTTCTTGTCCGGCAGATGCTTGAAACGCTCCAGATCCTCCGGCGTCGCCTGCATCGGGGTGTGCGGCGCGTTGTACGAGAAGAACACGAACCACGGTTTTGCCGGCTCGCTGCGGTCTTGCTGCTGGATAAACCGCAGCCCCTCGTCGGTGAAAAAATCTGTCAGGTAGTCGCTGGAAAAGGATTCAACCCGCGTCCCGTTACGCTCGATGACATGCTTCATCGTCGCAGGAAAATAATGGTGGCTTCCCGTCAGCATGCCACAAAAGTGATCGAAGCCTCGCACGTTGGGATGGAATTCACTGCCCATACCGAGATGCCACTTGCCGATCAGTGCGGTCGCATAGCCGGCGGCGCGCAAGTGATCCCCCAGCGTCTTTTCGCTCGGCGGCAGCCCCAGCAACTCCGGCCGAGTCGCGTAGTTGGACGCCGCCGCGTTCAAATTGCCTTCGTAGCCGAACCGTCGCGGATCACGGCCGGTCATCAATCCCGCACGGGACGGCGAACACACCGCGCTGGCGACATACGCCTGAGTGCACAGCACCCCCGAGTCCGCCAGACGATCCAAGTTCGGCGTGCGAAGCGTTTCGCTGCCCATACACCCCATGTCTCCGTACCCCATGTCGTCGGCAAGGATCACGACGATGTTCGGCCGCGCCGAGTCCTCCTCCGCCGCCGGCACACCCCAAGCCCACAACGCACACCAGACAATCGCAAAATCCATCCGAAACGCAAACGCTCCGAAACGACAACCATTCATCGGACACTCTCAGAACACGGACTACAAAACCAGCGATGTCGAAACCAACAGCCTAATCGAATCAGAGGGCGAAAAAGAGTCAGGAGCCTTTTTGGTAAATTGGGCTGCCTCGGCTTACCTATTCTATTTTTAATGCTCCTGACCCTTTTTTCTATCGCGGGGTCACGGCTTGGCGACGACAAATTCATCCGCATCCAGTTCGACCGTGGCAACCGCTTGGGGATTCGCGATCCCTGGTTGCCCCCAAGTCATCGCGTGAACTCCCCACGCGGTCCAAAGAAATCCTGTTGCTCCCATGCAGATCAACGTCAGATGCGAATACGCGGATGCCCATCGGTTGCCTCGGCGTGCCAAACGAAAAACAAGCCACAGATGAAACGTAAGCACGAGCAGCACCAGAGGAGTGAATGCGGCAATGAAATCTGAAATCATTGACGCCGTCTCAAACCTCGGCGTTGGATTCGTTCCGACGACGTTGAAGAAGTCGCGATATGCCCAGTTCATCTGCACCAGAACCAGGTAAAGCATTCCAAACGCAATCAAGTGAATGAACAACAGCGAACACGTGCCAACCCATGATCCGCGCTGCGTTAATTCCGTCTGTGTTTCACCCATGGAGGCCACCTTGGTTGATGGAAAAACGGAATGTGCAGATCATTGCTTCCCGACACGCTTAGCTGCATTGAAGCTGCCAAGGAGCACGCGCCCGGTCAGTCGCTTCCCCCGATTGTTCGTGCCTGAAAATTGCTTGCCTGCTTCATCAAGCGTATTCGCATCGACCACGACTCCGTTTCGCGACCGCCACGTCAGCTTCAACGATCGACCCTGCAAGGTCCATGAGGCGTTCAAGTCCGGCGTGGAGGTTAAGATGGTGCCATCAGCTTGGAGGACGATCTGGGTGCTGTTCTTGGTATTACCATCGACCGTTTGCTCAATCACGATAACAGGGCGGAAGCTTTCGAACCTCTCCATTTCAGCTCGCAATTGTGCATTCTCCTTCCGCAACCCAGGCAGCACCTTGCCGTCTTCTGATCGGCTATTGTCGACAGGTGTTGATGCGTCTGTTTGAAGGAACTTCGAGATGCGCTCAGTTTCCTTCAGATCTCCGTCCTTCGCAGCTTGTTCCAGCGCAGCTTTCAGCGACTCGCGGAGCGTTTCTGTAGCCGTTTCGAGATGCTCCTGCATGCTTTGCTGCAGAAAGTCGATTCGATCGGTGTACGTCTTGACCGCTTTTCGGGCCAGCGGTGATTTGAAATCGTCCAGTCGAATCGTCGAATCATCGGCGGCAACAGCTGACGCAAACACGCAGAGCACAAGGCAACGGTAGACACTGTTCATCCATTTTCCTCCATTGTGAGTTTCAGCAGGCATGAACTGCTTTGCGTCTCCACCAGTGTAGCAGCTCCCATCCCGAAGGGACGACAGCGAGTAGCCGGAGGTCAGCGCAGCGCCACCTCCGGAACACGCCACCAACTCCTCCCTCGACCCGGCGTCGCCGAAAAAATCAATCATTTTGGTAAGCGCGGGCGGGCGGGATGTCACTAACGGGGCACCGAAGCCGAACGTGTCGGCTTTCTGCTTTTCGTTTCCGGTTCGTTAGGGACGCTGCTGTGACTTCTCGAAATTCTTCAACTCGTCGTTCTACCCCATCCCGTCGTCTGCAACCGCGTCGTTTGCGGGGCGAAACCCTTGAAACCCGCCGCGTGATGGCCGCCGCCGTCGATCTGACGCCCGATGGTTTGCTGGTCATCGAAGGCGACGCCGATAACAACCGCATCTGGGTCGCGCAAAGTCGCAGCGGCGAACGATTGCGGGTCTCGATCGACGGCCGCACCAAAGATTTCCCGGCGGCCAACATCAGCCTGATGAAAATCTTTGCCGGCCCGGGCAACGACGCCGTCCGTGTTTCACGTCGCGTCGAAATCCCGACCCAGATTTTCGGCGGTGCAGGCCATGACCGGCTGGCCGCCGGCAGCGGACCGACCTTGATCGAAGGCGGCGACGGCCGCGACCGCATCCGCGGCGGCAAGGGCGTCAACGTGCTGTTCGGGGGTGCCGGCAATGATCGCATCGTCGGTGGCGCTTCGACCGATTACATCATCGGCGGTGCGGGCAATGACATTCTGCGGGGCGGGGCGGGCGACGATTGGATCTTCGGGGACGCCACCAATTCGCTGCCCGAAGGCGAGACCGATCCGCTGGAATACGCCAGACGGACGATGGATGTGAATCGTGGTGACGACATCATCCATGGGGGCCGCGGCAACGACATGG
>NZ_JBFHKV010000831.1:0-3954 GCF_041595215.1 Stieleria sp.
GACGAGTCCTTTGCCAACACGCCCACTGCGGAGGACTCGTCGCCTCGTCCACGACCTGAAAATTGAGCTGAGACGAAATACTAGGCAACGCTTACGCCAAAAGCCCCTTGATCACCCGACCGCCTTGATTGTCCAGCAAGGACATGGATCGGTTGTTGGAATCATAGTGAAATCGTTCGGCGTCTAGCCCGAACAAGTGCAACAAGGTGGCATGGTAATCGAAGTGGTTGACCACATCCTCGACCGCCTTGTGTCCGAGTTCGTCCGTTGCACCGTAAACGTGGCCGCGTTTAAAACCACCTCCGGCGACCCACATACTGAAACCATACGTATTGTGGTCGCGCCCGACTCGCGAGGGACCGGAATTGTTTTCTATGACGGGTAAGCGGCCCATTTCGCCTCCCCAATGCACGATGGTGGAATCGAGCATTCCGCGTTGCTTCAGATCCTTGACGAGTGCGGCCGACGGCACATCGACTTTCTTACAAGCCGTGGGCAGCTTGCTGACGATGCTGCCATGATGATCCCAGCGTTGGTTTTCGGTAAAGATCTGTGCAAAGCGGACGCCCCGCTCGATCAACCGCCGCGCGATCAGACACCTCGCTCCAAACTCTTTCGTCTCGGGATTCTCCAACCCGTACATTTTTAGCGTCGCTTGCGTCTCGGTACTGAAGTCGACCGCTTCCTTGGCCGCCAGTTGCATGTTGGCCGCCAATTCGTAACTGGCGATCCTCGCTTCGAGATCGTGGTAACCGACGCGGCGGGCCAGGTGCTCACGGTTGAGTTCTTCCAGATAGTTGAGCGCCTCGGTTTGTGCGGCACCTTTCAAGTACGGGGGCGGATCGAGGTTCAGGATGCGCGGGGCTTGCGGGCGGATGACCGTCCCTTGATAGATCGAGGGCAGGAAACCGTTGGTCCAATTTTCCACGCCCATCACCGGCAATTGGCCTGGATCGATGAGCGCGACGTAGGCGGGCAGGTTGTCGGTTTCGCAGCCCAGACCATACGTCAGCCAACTGCCCACGGTGGGACGACCTGACAAAATACGTCCGTTCTGCATCGCTTGAATCGACTGGCCGTGATTGTTCACGCCGGTGTGCATCGATCGGATCAGAGTGATGTCGTCGACCACTTCGCCCAAGCCGGGCAGCAGCTCCGAGATCTCCATCCCGCAACCACCATGTTTGTGAAACTTCCACGGCGACGCCATCAGTTTGGAACTGGCCTCCGCCGCGTTGTCGTACTTGATGTCGCCTTCGAAATCTTTTCCGTCCATCTTCTGCAGCTCGGGCTTGGGATCAAAGAGATCCAGATGGCTCGGGCCGCCCTGCATCCACAGCGAGATCATCGCCTTGGCGCGGGGCTCGAAATGGGGCGACTTCGGTTTCAAGTCATACGACTTGGGCTCCATTTCCGGACGGGCAAACGGATCGTCCGCCGGCGATGCCGCGTTCACACGCTCGTTTTGCAGTAGGGCGTTTAACGCGAATCCCATCAAACTCATCGCGCCAGTGGCGTTGAAATGACGGCGCGATGACGCAGTGGTGGAGGCGAGATTTCCCGAACGCCGGGTTGGCTGCTGATCTTTCATAACAATTCAATCGACGTACAAGAAACGGTTTGAACTCAAGAGCGTCTGACAAAAACTGGACAGCGCTAACATCGCGGGCGTTTGCGTTTCGTCCTGCTTGGCGAGACCGGCCGCCTGGGGAGAATTCGCAAGCACCGCCGTCTCACGCTCGATGAAGTCCAGTGCCGAGGCGATCTGTTGGTCGCTGGGTGATTGGCAATAGGCCAGTTCCCAGGCAAGCTTGACCTGGTCGGATCGGTCCGACCCCGCTTGTGCGACCAGTCGGCGGGCGAAATCGTGGGATCGATCGTGCACAAATTCGTTGTTCATCAACAGCAACGATTGCGGAGCGACCGTCGAGGTCCGGCGGACTTCACAATTAGGATCCATCCGCGGTGCGTCAAAGCTATCGAGCAAACTGAGCGGGCGGCTGCGTCGCACCTGGGCGTAAACCGAGCGGCGCAAGTCTTCGCCCTTCATGTCGATCAACGCTCCGGGGCGACCGGCATTGAGATTTTCAATCCCAAGGACAAACTGGCCGACCGTGTCCGCCATCACGGGAACGGGAGGCCCAAACGGTTTGGAGTTCAATTTGCCACTAATGGCCAGCATGCTGTCACGAATCGTTTCCGCCTCCAGACGACGCAACGACATCCCGCTGAGCAACCGATTGTCGGGGTCGGTGCGATCGGGCGGAATCACCCTCAGCGCTTGGCGGTACGCGGTCGATGTCATCACCAGGCGGTGAAACGTTTTCAGGCTCCACCCACTCTCCATGAATTGCGTCGCCAACCAGTCCAACAGCTCTGGATGGGAGGGCGGTTCACCCAGCCTGCCAAAGTCACTGGGGGTCGCCACGATCCCGGTCCCAAAGTGATGCATCCAAAATCGATTCACCAAGACACGCGCGAGCAGTGGATGCCGACCATTGGTGAGATAGTTGGCGTAGGCCAACCGGCGTCCCGTGGTCAGCAGAGCTTCGTCATTGAGAGGGATTTCAGCGGGATTGTTTGCCATCACCACCGAGAGCGGTGCAGGGGCCACCTTGTCCGTCGGATTGTGGTAATCACCTCGCGCGAAGACAAACGTTTCGGGGACCTTCCCGGGGACTTCCGTCAATGCCTGCACGAAATGCTCTTTCGGCTTTGTCGCGCGGAGTGCTTTGGCGCGATTGGCAATCGCGGCCAGCTGTGGCGCTCGTTCCTTCGTCCGGTCGATGACCGACTGCCGCTGGGCCACTTCGGCAGCGGCCTGTGGGTCGAATTCTGCAAGGTTGCCGGCGGTGACTTCCAACCCGGCGTGTTCGGCCAGTCGGTCTTGCTGCTCCTTGGTTCGTTTTTCGCGTGGGACCGCGATCGCCGCAGCCACTTGCTTTGCAACGTCGTCGGCGAGTGATTGGAGTGCGAGTTTTTGCGCGGCCGCGATTGCGGCGGCTGTTTTGTCTGCCTGCTCCTTCTTCAACCCCGCGAGCTTGCTACGAAGTTCGCGGTCATACAGGTACAGCGCACCGGCGGAGATCTTCAGGATTTTGGGATACTTTTTTAAATGGTCTTGTTGTTCCTTGGTCCGCTTGGCCACCGGGGTTTGGTAAGCGACCCGTAGTGCATCGCGCAACGCTTCGGGAACATGCTGGACGAGTTGATCCTCCAACGTCTCGGCGATCAGTTCCTCGGCGCGTTGCTTGTATTCCGCATCAATCTGTTTGGCTTGGGCTTCGATTTCCGAGGCCACCTTGCGATCTTCGTCGGTGTACAGCGACACCAACCGGGCCGACGGCTTACGCCAGTTCTTCCAGTCATAAGCGGGTTCGAAGATCGCTCGAATCTGAAAATACTCCGCCTGTGGAATCGGATCGTAGCGATGATTGTGGCACTGGGCACAGCTCAGTGTCAGCCCCAACAACGAGCTGCCCACCACATGCAGCGTGTCGGCGATGACTTGGTTTTCAGCCAGTGGCAGCTCCTCGCCGCTGACTTTCCCCGTGCCGTCAGGAACCATTCGTAAGAAACCGGTGGCGATCAGTTTCTCCGTTTCGTCGGCCGTCAGATTCTTTTTGGGAAAGCCGATCATTTCGTCGCCGGCCAACTGTTCGCGGATAAAACGATCAAACGGCATGTCGTCATTCATCGCCCTGATGACATAGTCACGGTAGTGATACGCGTGCGGGCGGATGGGATCGTCGATCGTGTATCCTTCGGAATCCGCATAGCCAACCACGTCCAACCAGTGCCGCCCCCAGCGTTCACCGTACTGTGGTGATTCAAGCAATCGGTCGATCAAGTTTTACACGGCATCCGGGGACTGGTCGGCGACGAAGTCCTGGACTTGTTGGGGTGTGGGAGGCAATCCGGTCAGATCATACGCGGCTCGTCGAATGAAGGTCC
>NZ_JBFHKV010000832.1:0-3943 GCF_041595215.1 Stieleria sp.
CTCGTGACGGTACAAATAGTCTTTCAACTTTGACTTGAACGTGCGGTAGGAAGACTTGCCTCGCAAACCGTCCGGCAGATCGCTGAACTCGAAGGCGTCGTCCGGTTGGGTTAAGAATTCTGCATCCGGCGAAAGCGCTTTGCTGTGTTCCCAAAGGTCGTCGGGGACGCCACCGCCGCAGCACAGCAGCCGCACGGTGTCGACCCAATGATCCAAGTCGGCACTGGCGCGGATAAAATGCATCGACGCTTTGCCGACAAGCGCGGGCCGATAGACTTTCTTACAACCGCGGTTGGCAATCTGGGTTTGGCCGAGGAAGCATTCCTCCACGCCTGCCGGGATGACCGGACGCTGGGGTTTGGGGTGTTCTTCAACGATCGATTCGCTGTTTTCTTCGCGACGCGATTGGTCCGCCGCCTTTCGATGCTGCATCAGGTCGCTGATCTGCTTCCTGGCCAGCGGCCCGGCCAGAAACGACATCGCCCAACGTGTTTGAAACGTCACCGGATCGCCTTGGTGAACGTTGTTCATCAAAAAGACTCGGTTGCCCAGCCCCGCCAAGATCTGTTCCATCCGATTGCGATCAAATGGCTGGCCGGATTCACCCGCAGCCCCCTCCAAGCCTTCCAAGACCCTGGCCTTGTCGCGTTCGGTTTGCAGCCGTCCCAGGAACCAGGTGCCGATGTTGGACAAGCCCTTGTAATCCAAGTCGACGGGGTTTTGTGTCGCCAGGGTGACGCCCAAGCCGAACGCGCGGGCTTGTTTGAGCAGCGTCAGCATCGGCGGCTTGCTGGGCGGATTGGCGACCGGCGGAAAGTAACCGGCGACTTCGTCCATGTAAAAGATCGCGCGGAGCGAGCCGGTACCGGTTTGTCGCCGCATCCACGCGACCAGCTCGTTCAACAATAACGTGACAAAGAACATTCGTTCGCTGTCACGGAGATGAGCGATGGACAAAATCGACACACGCGGTTTGCCATCGGCAGTGTAAAGCAGTTTGTCGATCGACAGTGTTTCGCCTTCCAACCATGATGCGAACGCCGGCGACGCCAGCAAGTTGTTCAATCGCATCGCCAGTTTCGAACGCTCCGCAGCGGGCATGAAGGAATCCAAGTCGACGACGCCGATCCGCGTGATCGGTGGGGATTGAATCAAACGGATCAGGTTGGCGATCGAGACGTTGCGTCCCTCCCGCCACTGGTGCGTCAAGATCGACGACAGCAGAATGTGCTCCGGTGACGTCAACGGATCGGCATCGAGATCCATCAAGGTCAACAAACCCGAGACCGCGCCGGTGACTTTCTCACCGATCGCCTCGGTATCGTCCAGCAATTCAGGCGGGGGGGCATCGAAACTCTTGAGCACCGTCAGCGGAAGCCCGATGTTGCTGCCGGGGGTGTAGATGGCGATGTCGACTGCGTCCTTGTAGGTTTGAATCCGTTGCGGTGATTGTCCCCAGGACGCCAACCCCTCTCGCCACCGGGTTGCGGTTGACTCGGCCAACTCGTCGACACTCATTCCCTTGCGCGTCGCGTCGCTTTGCTCCAACCACGGTTTGAAATCACTCGGCGCGAGATCGGGGAACGCCAGCAACAGGTTGGCCAAGTCGCCTTTGGGGTCGACGCAAATGGCGGGGACGCCATCGATGGCGGCTTCTTCCAGCAAGGACAGGCACAGGCCTGTTTTGCCGCTGCCGGTCATCCCCACGCACATCGCGTGCGTGCACAGGTCTTTGCTGTCGTACATGAGCAGCTGGTCCAGCCGCCGGCCCGAGGAAAGATCGTATTGACGCCCGAGATAAAACGACGCCAGCTTTTCGAACTGGTCAGGATCGGGGATAGCCATAAAGCGAGTGCGTGGAGACAAGGGAGAAGACGGAACGTCGCTGCTGAATGAAGAGTTTAACGAGGTTTTGGCCGCCGATGGCAGCCAAGTCGTCGTGCGTTATGATTCGTGCGTCGTGCTCTCGTTCACCCCGTGATTCATCCAAACAGTTGACATGCTTGATCTGTACGAAAAAATTGAAGAAGCCGCCGCGGTCATTCAAAATGCGTTTGCTCAGACGCCGAAAGTTGCCCTCGTCCTGGGAACCGGGCTGGGTGGTTTGGTCGATCAAATCGATGTCAAAGCGTCGATTGAATATGGCGAGATCCCCCATTTCCCGACCTCCACCGCGACCGGTCACCGCGGACGGCTCGTCTGTGGATTTCTGGAAGGCGTGCCCGTCGTCGCGATGGAAGGACGGTTTCACATGTACGAGGGCTATCCGCTGAAGCAGATCACGTTGCCGATCCGAGTGTTCAAACGCTTGGGCGCCGAATTGTTGATCGTCAGCAATGCTTGTGGCGGTTTGAACCCGTACTACCAATCGGGCGATATCATGGTGATCGATGACCAGATCAATTTGATGGGCGATAACCCGTTGATCGGCATCAACGATGATCGCTTGGGGCCACGTTTTCCCGACATGTGTGAACCCTACGATCAGCAATGGATTGATCGCACGCTGGCATTGGCCCGCCGCGAAGACATTGGAATCCACCGCGGCGTCTTCGTTGCCGTCGCCGGTCCGAATCTTGAAACGCGGGCCGAATACCGGTTCCTGCGCACCATCGGCGCCGATGTGGTCGGGATGAGTACAGTTCCCGAGACGATCGTGGCGGTGCACTGCGGGTTGAAGACAATCGGTTTAAGCGTGATCACGGACATGTGCCTGCCCGATTCGCTGCAGCCGGCCAATGTCGAAGAGATCATCGCGACGGCGAATCGCGCCGCACCCCAGTTGCTGAAAATCGTGACCGGGATCGTGGCCGAAGCGGGGCAAACCCGGATCGCATGAGGGATCGCATGGAGGATCAAGCCGAATCGCCAGAAGCGGCGGTCGCGATGGCCGTGGCGATGTTGCGTGAGACCATTGCATCGAAGTGGGCGTACGGCGACGGCACCGCTGCGTCAACCGTCACGGCGATCGTCCTGGGTAGCGGTCTGGGTTCGCTGGCCGACAAAATCGAATCCCCCGTCATCGTGCCCTTCGGTGACATCCCCGGGTTTGCCCATTCCACCGCCAGCGGTCACCGTGGGCAGTTGGTGTTCGGCACGCTCGGCGGCGAACCGGTGATTGCCATGGCCGGTCGTTTGCATCGTTACGAAGGCTGGTCCGACGACCAGGTGACCTTTCCCATCCGGGTGATGCACTGGCTGGGGGCCAAACGTTTGATCGCCAGCAATGCGGCCGGTGGTGTCAACCCGAAGCTGGCGGTGGGCGACATCGTCGTCCTGTGCGACCAGATCAACTGGCTGCATGCGCGGCGGCAAATCGCGTTGCCGAAACGAACAGAGCAGAAAGAAACGGCGCCGAGCGTCACCGAGGCAGCCCCTGGCAGTCACGCTGTGAAGCATTTATCTCCTGCGTTTGACGAGGTGTTAGCGGCAGGGCGCAAGCCCTCCCGTTCCTCATCGTTACCGGAACACCGGAGGGCTCGCGCCCTACCGCAAAAAAATACTTCACCGCGTTACCCTGGCGGGTTGCCGATCGGTTTTCCCGCCGGACGGCGCGGTCAGATTTTTGATCCGCAACTCGTCTCACTCGCACTGGCCGCCGCCCGAGAAGGGGGCTTTGTCGCCGTCCCGGGTACCTATCTGGCGACCCTGGGGCCGACCTATGAAACCCGTGCCGAATACCGCATGATGCGGCGGATCGGAGCCGATGTGGTGGGAATGAGCACCGCAGGAGAGGTGTTAACGGCGGCGAATCTTGACATGTCCGTGCTCGCTTTGTCGATTGTCAGCAATGTGGCGGATCCCGACCGAGCGAAAGTCGCCGATCACGCAGAAGTGCTAGAGGCAGGGGACGCCGCGGCGGCTAAACTAGAGGGGATTGTTCGACGGATCCTTTCCGGCCACCGAGTTTGATTGTCGTTTCGATGCCGCACGTTCCCAAACC
>NZ_JBFHKV010000833.1:0-3941 GCF_041595215.1 Stieleria sp.
CTGGGCCAGCAGCCGGCTACGCAGTTTTGCGTACTCCAACTCCTGCACTACCACGTCGTCTTTCGCCGCCAGGGCGGCCGCGACACCGGCTGCCTGACCGATGACCATCCAGGCGCCTTCGATCCTCAGCGAGGAGACGCCGACATGGGTGCAAGACAACGCGACCGGCACAAGCAGATTGCCGCACTGATCAGGCTTCGGCAGGATCGCACGGTAGGGCACTTGGTAGGCGTAACCCTGGCCCGGAATCCGCCTGACCGGAAAGATCGTGCCCTCATTGATCACGCCGCCATCTTTCAGTGCCACGCGTTGGACGTCGTGTGAGTCGATGGGGAATGACGAGATCGCAATGGGATCATCCTTGCTGGGCTCGTCGAGAATGTCGTTTTGGCTGATGACGTACAGGCCTTTCATCCGACGCGACTCACGGACGTAGAGGGCTGGAGAGAAGTGCCCGTAGTTCGCGAATTCGTCTTTGCAAAGGCCCAGACTCGCATACCGATCGCGCATCGAAGCAGGAACAGCCGGATCGGTTTTCAAGAAGTGAATGAATTCGAGCGTATACTGTTTGTGCGCTTCCCAAATCTTCTTCCGCCCCACTTCGTCCGCCGAGTGCCAGTGATTACCCCCACCGACCAAGCCGGTCGAAAACTGTCCGCCGATCGAATTGTTGCCATCAAACTTATTTCCCGGTAGCGGATAAAGGTCAAAGCCGACGCGTCTCTCTCCCGCCTTCAAGGCACGCCGAACCACTTCGAAACGGTCCGGGTCGTAGTTTTCTGGCTTCGGCATCGGCACGCGGTTGACGGGATCGGTGGTCAGACACAGCCGAAAACTGTACGTCATGATGTTCCTATCGCCAGCCTCCTCCGGCCCGGCATCGTCGGTGGTGACCAGCGGCAACAGTTTGCCGTCATCATCAAAGCCGTCGATGTCCATCTTCTGCTTCGGGTACTGTTTGCCCGCCAGTGATTCGCCATACTCGTCGCGGCCTTCACGACCGATCGTCCAGTCGACTCCGGCGGCAGCCATCAGATCGCCTTCGTAAGTACCGTCGACGAAGACTTTGGCCGCGAACGTCCCGTTGCTCGTGACCAGTGCCTTGATCTGCGCGGCTTCTTTTATGACCGATCGGAGAGAGCGTTCGGTCAGGACGGTGACTCCGGATTCGGCGAGCATTTGCATCGTGACACGCGTCGCGACATGTGGCTCGAACGTCCACCGCGATTGGTCTTTCACCGCCGGGTTGTAGGGAGCCTTCAAGCCGCGATCGGTATAGTCCTTGACGACTCGCCTATGCCACTCGTCGAAGAGTCCCATCAAGGTGCTGCGGACCATTTGATTGGAGTCGCAGTGGCTCAACCCACCGGTGGTCATCGCCCCCACATGGCCGGTCGGTTCCAACAGGATCACCGCAGCGTTTTCTCGCGCCGCCGCGATCGCAGCACAAAACCCGCCCGGCGTCGAACCATAGACAACGACATCTGCCGACGTGACCTCCGCGTTGGACAACACTGTCTTGGAATTTGTCGATTCCTGACCATGCAACGGCCCCGTCAAAAAGCTTGCGAGGACTATAACAACGAGATAGCACTTCTTCATGATTCGGTGTTCATTCTTTGGTTTGATACTCGCCGAGGCTACCTCCCCCAATTCCACCCGTCGATGCCACGCACCGGTGGCCGACGCGGAAGACTCACGTTCTCGCCGTTCGATTCGCCCGAGCCGGTGCGTGCAACATTCGGTTGGTCGAGCGGCTTTAGTCGTCTGAAAACAGCGGCTCCAGCCAGTCCGGACGTGCCGGTATTGTCCCTCGATCGATACGAGTCTTCCAGGACGCATCGTCGACAACCTGCTCGTCACTGAATTCGAAATACGGGAACACGGCTCCACGGCAAAGCAACTCTTGACCTTGATGAGGATACAACACAAAGATGGCTTGGGGACGACTCACCGCGATGTGAACGTGATTTCCATTGCCCTGAGTCAACACGCTGACGCAACGCATCGCATCGTCCAGCGGATGCGCAGCGGAATAAGATTCGTAATTAAGTAGAGCGGCAAGCGTTTCGCCGTAGTTGGTGATGAATTGCTGGTCCTGGGCCGTCAGTGTCTGATTGTCAAGTTGCCTGCTGGCCAGGTCACCAAGCCGCTCACACACTTCCGTCAAACGCAGCCAACGGGACCGATCCGAACTACTTTCGCCGCTGAGAATCGCGCCACGCGCGGCCGGATCGCTTGGCAGTTCCGCCCGTTTGACATGGTCTGAAACTTGAACAAGGGCGGCCAATACCAGTTCAGAAGTGCTGCCATCGAGTTGGTGGAGCCCCAGCCACCCTTGAGGATTCGATGCCCCCATTTTGTAGTAGACATCGTTGATAAACTCTCGATCTTCTCTCGCCAATTTTTCGTTCAATTCGTGCACCCGAATCCCCTCGTTCTCCAACTCGCGAATCAGTGTGAAGAAACGAGCAAATTCATTCAATCGAAAGTGCAAGTGTTCATAATTGATTTCAAAGGCACCTAATTCACCGAGCAACGTTTCAATCCTGGACGCCAATCGACCGAGGCGATGAAAAAACTCGGGGTTTGGCTCCACGAACCCCGCCCCGACATGCCACGATTCGTTCAGAATCAAAGCGTCCTGTTTTGCCTGCAGTGCAAACGTATGGCGCATCTGCGTCCACCCGCCCAAAACGGTCTGACAGCTTTTCAATTGCCAACGTCGAGTCGACATGAATTCCGGCGACGAATCAATCGGCTGCAGCAGCGTCCCGAGACACTGTAGATATGCACCGTAAACGGAATCGTCATCGAGCAACCCGTCCCAGCGATCGGCATCGTCAATCGAATCCGATTCGTTCGCTTCGGCAAGAAGCTCGGCTGCCAATTTCGAACCAAGGGCCGTGCACAGGAGCAGTCCGACGGAACCTGACGGCTTCATCGACTCGGCGGCCGACTGGAACAGGATTGCCTCGGGAGTCCGAGACGCGGAGAGTACACGCAAGGACAAGGCCTGAGGGTCTCCGGGGGCAAACTCCGTGGCGACCAGATCGTTGATTCTGCTCGGTGTCTCCTCGTCGATTCGCTCCAAGAGCTTGGTTCGAATGGGTTCGATCGAATTCAGGAGATCACCGGAGTCTGTTTGCAGCGAATTGAGAGTCAGCAAATCCCAATCGTCGGCGCCACCGAAGAACTCGCGATACGTCTCGACGAACGAAACCCAGTTGGTGTCTTTTGCCGCCCCACCAATCAGGCCCAGTGAAATCAGTTGCTCGTCATCGTGGACGAAAAACGGGATCGTTTGCAACCAGCGGACGGCGCGGTAGTGACGGCGAAGCACATCGCCGCGCGTGTGGAGCCCCTGGGGCGTGAAACGCGAATAGTCAATGGCAAGAAACGACGGTCTCGATTCTCCGAACCAATCGGGCATTGAGTGTCCCGTGGCGTTTTCCACCCGCTGCGTCTCTGCTCGTACGATGCTGCGGATCTCCGAATCGGGCTCATAGTTTGCATCGATCAACTGCCGCGCGACGCCGATGACGATCTGCGCGCGTCGGCGGGCGGATCGAACAATGTCGGAATCCGAGGGCCGACTCGCCACAGCCAGCCGATCGTCAAACGCAGGCAACAATTGTTGCAGCCTTTCGACTTGACGAAACTCCAACTTCAGAATCGAGTCCTCCAGGATCCGATGAAAGGCATTCAAGATCGAGTCCGTCGTGATGAACACCGGATGTTTCTGATTGGCGTACGCTTGATAGAAGTGCCGGAATTGTTCCGACGTCACAGCAACTTTACGCGTCGGATCTCGCTCAAAGACGGCAAGTGGCTCGCGACGCTTCACCGCGTTGTCCATCTCGATGACACGCGAAGAGGCCAGTTTCGTTTGCTCGAACGGAAGGTCGGCGTATCGGGCGTAGGAGGAATCGAACTCGACA
>NZ_JBFHKV010000834.1:0-3931 GCF_041595215.1 Stieleria sp.
GTCCGGTGACGCGGGAACCGGAGGGCTTGCGCCCTGCCGCTAACATCCGCTGGAACACTGAGGGCCGTGTTAGCGGAACGGCGCGAGCCGTCCGGTGACGCCAGGACCGGAGGGCTCGCGCCCTGCCGCTCACAGAACGGCCCTGTTTCCGCGGCTCACTCAATCGACCCTGCCGTTGGCGAATTCCGCGACGACAAAACGAGAGCGTCGCCAGCCGACTAGCGAATCGCCTTGTCCGGCAGCGCGGTTCCGATGCCGGCATCCAGCGGCATGGTGTCGTTGCTCGGATCAAGTCCGACGGCTTTCATCGCCCGCAACAACCGCTGCTCCATTTCGGCGATCGTCGACTGGTGTGCGGGGTCGTTGACCAGATTGGTCGATTCAGCCGGGTCGTTCTGCATGTCATACAGCTCGGCCATGTGGCGATCCGGAGACCCGTCGCCGTGTGGATAGCGGATGTACTTGTAGCGGTCTCCCCGCACCGAGCGAACGTTGGGCGTGTAGGGGAATTGTTTTTCGTAGTTGTAGTGATACAGCCATTCGGTCCGCCAGCCACTGTCGTCTCCGGAGACCAGCGGTTTGATCGAACTGCCGTGAATGTTGGTCAGCTGGGTGGCACCGGCGGCGTCCAAGATCGTCGGCGCGACGTCGGTCGTCAGGACCTGTTGTTTGATCCGCACCGGCCCGGATTGCTTGGTCCAGCGGGGGTAGCGGATGATCATCGGCACACGGGCGCTGGCTTCGTGAGCCGTCCGTTTATCGACCATGCCGTGTTCCCCTTCGAGCAATCCGTTGTCGCCCATGAAGATGAACATGGTGTTGTCGAATTGCCCGGCCGCCTTCAAATGATCGACCAACCGGCCGACACTGTCGTCGACCGACAGAATCGTTCCCCAGTACGCCCGGACCATGCGGGCGAAATCAACGACGCCGCTGGCTTTGTCGTTGGGGAATTCTTTACGCCAGTCGAAGATCGGCCCATAGATGCCGTGCCAGGTCGAGAGTCGCTGGGTGATCCACTTCGGTTTGTCGTCCAGCTTGAACGATGAGTGCGGGTAGTTGACTTCGACGTCGTCAAAGACGTGCTCGTATTTCGGTTCGGGGAAATAGAAACTGTGCGGTGCTTTCTGGCCGATCATCAACATGAACGGCTTGGAGGCGTCGTCGGCGCGATGTTTGTCGATCCAATCGATCGACATGTCGGTCACCACCGTGGTGTAGTAACCCGGCACGACGCGGCTTCCGGTTCCGTTGATGTTAAATTCCGTATCGAAGTAGCTGCCCTGGCCTTTGTGGGTGACGAAGTAGTTGAATCCGGGGCGGGGCTCGTCGTTTTTTTCACCCATGTGCCACTTGCCGATGTACGCGGTCTGGTAGCCGGCCTCCTGCAGCCGACGCGGGAAGCTGTCCAGCTCGGCGGGGTAGTCGGTGAAGTTGTTGGTGACCCCGTGGGCGTGGGCGTAAAGTCCGCTCAGGATGGTGGCGCGACTGGGAGAGCACAAGCTGGTCGTGCAGAACATGTTCTCGAAATAAATGCCCTCGGCGGCCAAGCGATCGATGTTCGGCGTTTTCAGGTGGGGATGGCCGGCGCAGGACAGCGCGTTCCAGCGAATGTCATCGCACAGCACGACGACGACGTTGGGGCGTTCTTGCGCGAAGGAAGCGAGCGTCAGCAAGCACAGCAAGCTACAAGCGAGGAATGGTCGCATGGCGGAAATACTGGGGCGAGGTGGGGAATCAAGGTTGAGTTGACAGCGGTGCAGTTTAGCAGCTTCTGTTCCGGCTTTGGAGATCTGGCCCTTTTTAAGTCGTTGATCATCAAGAGGTTTCGTCACTCTCCCCCTGGGAGAGTCGAGCGTAGCGAGGAGAGGGTTTTCGTTGCCGATGGGAACGCGACCCGGACCGGCGAAGTGAACACCGCGATTCGCCGTTCGACCTCCCCTCGCTTCGCTCGACCCTCACTGCCAGGGAGGGTGGGGGCGGTGTTTCGATGCCGGCGCGATGGGTTGATTCCGGCGCAGTGGAAAGTCGGCCGATGCGATATAGTTGGGCAATCAGAGTCCTGTCCCGTTTTTCCGTGAACCTTTCCATGCGCATCCGAATGCTTTCGGGCGAATCAGCCAACACTGTTTTTGCCGTTTTGCTGTCCGTCGTCTTCGTGCTGTCCGGGTGCTCCCGAGACGACGTTGAATCCACCTCGCCCGATGCGCCCGCCGCCGCGACGGGCGAGGGCGATGAGGAATTGATTCGCAGTGCCGCCGACATGGCGGCCGATGGCGAAGAACCCGACGTCGGATCCGACGCGTTTTCTCAACAGACCACGCCGCTGCCTTCGACCATCGGAGAACGTGGCGACTTGACCGGCCGGCGGACGACGCCCAGCGGTTCGACCGCTCCCAGTCCGCCCGATTCGCCATCGGAATCACCGCGTGGATTCGAATTGGCCGAGACGACCGCGATCCCTGCGGGGATTCCCGAGATGATCGACGCCGCCGGAGCCGTCGCCGCCCAACGTGAACTTCGCGACGACCTGACCGCCGACCAACTGATGACGTACCTGGAAGAGTCCGACCGCGACATGGAGATGCTCGCCCGCGGCCGCGACCAGCTGCAAGACCCGAATCAGGCCAACGAGCTGATGCGGCAGTTGGCGAACAGCAAGCTGCAAGCCTCCGTCCGGCTCCAAGCACACGCCGATGCTACCGAAAAGCAACGCACCGCGGGCTTGCGGGGCCAGCTCCAAGCCCTCTCGCACCTTTCGGCGATGGGTGACCTGAGTTCGGCCAAGGCGCTCGAAGCACTCGCGCGCGAGAATCTGTCGTCGCCGGTACCCACGATCGCCGGCGACAGCAGGATCGTGCTGATCGGATTCGCGATCGACGGGCTGAGAGCTGGACGCGAATCGGCGGCCCAGGAAATCGTCTCGTTGATTGAAGGGATGACGGCCAGTCGCACCGCCGACATTCCGGCGGTCTTGATGATGGCCGAAGCCAGGCAGGTGCTGGCCAATTACGGCTTGATCGACGAATCCGCCCGGGTCCGCGAAAAGATCCTGGCGTTGTACGGCAACTCGCCCGACAAGATGATCGCACAAGTCGCCGCCGATGCCGCCGGGACCGCCAAGTATGACTCTGCCAGACGCCTGCTCGGGGAAATTCTTGAGAACGACAACGTGGCGTTGGCGCGATGGACCGAAGCCGTGACGGAATTGATTCGCGAAGCCCCCGAGATGAACACGGTGGAATTCTTGGGAACGTCGGCGCTGCAGCTCGAAGCAGCCCAGCGCGAAGCGTTTGTCGAAGAAACGTTTCGTATTCTGGCTGAAGGGTTCGCCGATACCGACTCCGCCACGGCCAATGAAATCGAAACGGCTCGGATGGCGATGGAAGCACGCCGGGACGTCATCGGGACCTCGTTCGACGCGTTGGCCAACCTGCCAACACTCGACGGCAGCGGCATCTCATCAATCAGCGTCAAGGGCAAGGTCGTGTTGATGCCGTTCTGGGCCGTGACGATTCCGCAATCGTTGCAGATCGTCCCGATGCTCAAAGAAATCCAATCGCGACATCCTGATCAAATCGCCATCGTGGGAATGAACCTCGATTCAGAACAGGCGCCGCTGGGCGAGTTCCTGGCGCAGAACGATCTCGGTTTTCCAAGCTTTCGAAGCGTTTCTTCATCCAACGGCGACCAGGGAAATCCGATCGCCACCAAGTTCGGCTTGGTGTCGTTGCCCTTCGTTGCGATCTTCAATCAAGCCGGCAAGGTCGCGGCGTTAGACTTCACCGGGATGCAGCTCGAGACGACCGTTGAGCAACTCGTTCAATCCGCGGACGATGCATCGAACGCCGAATGATTTGAAGTGGCAGAATCATACAGGGCAGAATAATGTTCTGACCGCTCAGATCACGGATCCAGAATCATTCTGCCA
>NZ_JBFHKV010000835.1:0-3929 GCF_041595215.1 Stieleria sp.
GACGAGTCCCCCACCCAGTTTTCAGGTAGTGGACGAGGCGACGAGTCCCCCACCCAGTTTCCCAGTAGTGGACGAGGCGACGAGTCCCCCACCCAATTTCCCAGTATCGGACAAGGCGACGAGTCCTCCACAGTCGGCAGATCGGCGAGGACGCGTCGCCTCGTCCACGACCGCCGACCCGAAACGCAAGGCGACCATTGACTTCCATTCGATCGGCCGGAGACTTCTTTTGATCGGTGTAATTTCACTATTGGTGACGCTCACGCTGTCGATGATCGTCACGCGGGTGGCCGCGATGGCGTTGATGTTCACCGGGCTGTCGCGCGAAGCGGCGAAATTCCAAGCCCGATCAGCGTTCACCGGGTCCGGATTCACCACCCAGGAATCGGAAATGGTGGTCACCCATCCCGTGCGGCGGCAGATCGTGATGCTGTTGATGCTGCTGGGCAATGTCGGGATTGCCACCGTCGCCGCGACCGTGATGGTGTCGGTGATGAGCACGTCGAACTCCACCTGGCAAACCCAGGTCCTGTTGTTCTCGATCCTGATCGGCGGCATCACGTTCCTGTGGATCTTTTTTTCCAGTCGTTGGGTCGAACGACACATGAACCGCGTCATCGCCTGGCTGCTGAAAACGTTCACGGACCTGGACGTTCGCGATTACGTCAGCCTGCTGGAACTCTCACGCGGCTACGCGGTGACTGAAATGTTGGTCGAGCCGCGCGACTGGATGGCCGGTAAATCGCTCGCGTCGCTACGGCTGAGCGACGAAGGGATTCTGGTGCTGAGCATTCGCCGCGAGGGCGGTATTTTTCAAGGCACGCCGCGGGGCGACGACCTCGTCCAACCCGGCGATGTGCTGATCCTCTACGGTGATCTGGACGACGTCGAACGACTGGATAAACGCCGCGCCGGATTCAAGGGTGACCAGGAACACGCCATGTCGGTCGAACAGCAAGAGGAATTCGAAGCCGAACAGCGAGAATTGCTGCAAGCCCTCGAAGCCAAACAGGCGCTGGAGTCGGAGATTTTGGAAAAGGCCGAGAAGCTCGACGTCTAACCCATCGTCTCCCAGAGCAGGTCTCACGCCATGATGTCTTCAATCACGCGCGAGGGCTGGGTGACGTTTGACAATCGTTGCGGCAACCCTTGATGCATGTAGGTCAATCGCTTGTGGTCGATCCCCAGCAGATGCAGCAGCGTCGCGTGTAGGTCATGCGGCGAGACCTTGTTCTCGATGGCCTCGTAGCCGATCTCGTCCGTTTCGCCATACGAGATCCCGGGTTTGATTCCGCCGCCGGCCATCCACATCGTGAACGCACCGGGATTGTGATCGCGGCCGACAAATCGCATTTCGCGGCCGCCACGGTTTTCCCGCATCGGTGTGCGACCGAATTCGCCGCCCCAAACCACCAACGTGTCTTCGAGCAACCCGCGCTGACCGAGATCATTCAACAGTGCCGCGATCGGGCGATCGACCTCTTCGCATCGCGTCTTAAACCCGCCGTTGAGGGCTTCGCTTTCGGCCGCACCGTGTGAATCCCAACCCCAGTGAAACAGCTGGATGAAACGCACACCACGCTCGGCCAAGCGTCGGGCGAGCAAACAATTGTTGGCGAACGATTCCTTGCCCGGCTCGGTGCCGTACAGGGCGTGCGTGGCCTTGTCTTCCTGTCGCAAATCAAACGCTTCGGTCGCATGGGTTTGCATCCGAAACGCCATCTCGTATTGGGAGATTCGCGTCAACACTTCCGGATCACCGGTTTCGTTGAACGTTTGCTGATTGATCCTTCCGATCGCGTCCAAGGCGCGACGTCGTTGTTGCAGCGACACGCCTTCGGGGTTGGACAGATACAGCACCGGGTCACCCTTGGACCGACACTGAACTCCCTGGTAAACCGAGGGTAAAAAACCAGACCCCCAAACGCTCTTTCCGGCCGACGGCGTCTTGCCGCCTGAAACCAGCACGATGAAGCCCGGCAAGTTTTCGCTTTCGCTGCCTAGACCATACATGGTCCACGCACCGAACGACGCACTGCCTAGATTCTGGTTTCCCGTGTGCAGCAGCAATTGGGCCGGTCCATGATTGAACTGGCTGGTGTGCATCGATTTGACGAAACAAACCCGATCGACGACCGATTGAAATTCCGGCATGCGATCGGAGACCCAGGCACCGCTTTGGCCGCATTGTTGAAACGGATACTGCGGCCCCAGCATCTTTGGAACACCTTGGATGAAGGCGAAACGCTTGCCCTCTAAAAAACTGGCGGGACAATCCTGGCCATCAAGCTTTTGCAGTTCCGGCTTGTAATCGAACAATTCCAGTTGGCTGGGTGAACCGGCCATGTGCAGAAAAATGACCCGTTTGGCCCGTGGCGGAAAGTGCGGAATCGATTGCCCGGCATCGGCGGCGTCCGATTGCGTGCCGACCCGGTCGGCGGCGACCGATCGTTCGCCCAACCAGACCCCGGCGAGCCCCATCGAGCAGTTTCTTAGAAAATGCTTCCGCGTCTGCAGTCGTGCGAATTCTTCTTGAACCTGGTCGTGAATACTTTTCATTTCGTTACCGCTCGATCCAAATTCAGAATGGTGTTGGCGACGATCGCCAGGGCGTCGAGGGCGATCCCCTCGCGGGCGACGTCACCCGATGGGTCTTCCCGCAAATCGTGATACAGTTGCGTCAATTCATCGATTTCAAGTTGGCCGGGCGGCCGCTGTGTCACCGCCCAGTACATCCACTCGATCGCATCCGCAACGTCCGCGGCGTCATCCGCGGCGGACAGTTCGGTCGCGCGAGTTGCCAGTGCCCGCCCACATTCGACATAGACGGGATCGTTCAATGTGACCAGCGCTTGCAACGGTGTGTTGGTCGCGATCCGCCGAGCCGAGCACAGATCGCGGGTCGGCGCATCGAACATCAAGAAACTGGGGTAGGGACTGGTGCGTCGCCAATACGTGTAGAGCGCCCGTCGATACCGGTCGGCTCCTTCAGGCGTCTTCCACTGCGCGCCGCTGTAAACGGTTTGCCAAACACCATCGGGTTGCGGGGGCATGACCGACGGCCCACCGAGACGATTTTCCAACAGCCCCGCGACCGACAACGCTTGATCACGAATCATCTCCGCCGTCAACCGTGTTCGCGGACCGCGCGCCAACAACCGGTTGCGCGGGTCGTGCTCACGCAGCGATTCCGGCGCCGCACTGGTCTGACGATACACCGACGACAGCACGAGTTCTCGCAACAGTGGCTTCAGCTGCCAACGGTGTTGTTCACGTAGACGCAACGCGAGATGGTCCAACAATTCGCGATCCACCGGTTGTGTTCCACTGGATCCGAAATCTTCCAAGGTCTCGACCAAGCCGATCCCGAACAGCTGCGCCCAGATACGATTGACCCAGACGCGGGCGGCCAACGGGTTGTCGCGTGAAACGATCCAGCGGGCAAAGTCCAATCGGTTGCGAACCGTTTGCTCGGTGTCAAAAACGGTGGGGATTCCCGGCGGGATCTCTTCGCCACGATCGAGCCAATTGCCGCGGATGAATTGACGTGTCGCCCGGCCGACCGCGGCTTGGCGTTGCTGCATCACCGGCAGGTCCGCGCCACGCACTTTCGCGGCCGCTTGCTTCGCTTGCTGCAACGCTTCGGTCGCGTCGGCAAGTGCCTTCGATGCGATCAACTCCGTCCAAGCCGCTTCGTCGCAGACCTGCCAACGAAAATGGCGGATCGGCGTGGCCAGATTTCCGGCAACGCTGTTGGATTGCAGCATCTCCAGCCGTAGCACTGCACCGGGGCCGAACGCTTCGGGCACCAGACGATCGCGTAGCACAAAGACGGCCCAACGGGGACGATACAGTTTTGGATAACCGCCGACGCCGGCGGCGTCCTTGTCCAGACTCGATCGCGGATCTTCCGGACCGGTCAGTGCATC
>NZ_JBFHKV010000836.1:0-3922 GCF_041595215.1 Stieleria sp.
AGATAGGTCGTGTTGTTCTCCGGGGTCGGATGCTAAATCGTACAGCTCGACGCGATCGTCTTCGGCAAACCAGAGCAGTTTGTGTTGATCGCGGCGAAGTGCGGATTGGGGGCGGGTTTGACTGACACAAAAATCGTCGATGCCGATCGTCTGCTTCGCATCCTTGTACCCGCGTTCGGGATGGTAGTAGGGAAAGTGCCAGATCAGGCTGCGATCAGTTGGCTGTGATGTCCCTTGCAACACGCCCCGAATCGATTCACCGTCAACGCTGTCGACCGTACCGCCGGCGACGTCAACGAAGGTCGGCAACAAGTCATAGCCGATCACCGGCGCATCCGACTCACTCGCCGCGTCGATCTTGCCCGGCCATCTGGCGATCATCGGCACACGAATCCCGCCCTCGTAAAGGTTCCATTTCGAACCCCGCAGCGGTGCGTTGGAAACGTATTCGGGATGACCACCGTTATCCGACATGAATACGACCAAGGTCTGATCCGCTTGCCCCGAGGCGTCCACGGCATCGAGCATTTGACCGACGTGATGGTCCAGTGTCTGCAGGAACGCGGCGTAGGTGACACGTCGGTCACGATTGGGGATACCTTGCGGGATGACTCGATCGAATCGGTCGACCAGCCACTTGCATGGCGTTTTGACGGGTGTGTGCACATAAAACGACGATGCCATTGCGAAGAACGGTCGGTCGTGTTTTTCAACCAGATAATCGCAGACTCGGTCGACCATCGAATCCGACGCGTACTCGCCTTCGCGCTCAATGCTCGCCACGGGAGACCGCTTCCACGAATACGGGTGCGCGCCAAAGTCTTCGACGGCAATTTCAAATCCCTGTGCCGCCGGACCGTGCGTCGGACTCCAGCCGAGGTATCCGCCGTGATGCTGATTCAGGTGCCATTTGCCGAAGAACGCGGTTTCGTAACCAAGTCCGCTCAAATGCTCGGCGATCGAATTTTCCTGCAGCGGCAGATTCAAGGTCAACGGCGGTGCTTGCAGCATCGTCGTCCCTTCGATCTTCTGGTATCCCGGTTGATCCTTGGTGACAAATTCAAACCCCAGCCGAGCCGTCGTCTTGCCCGTCAACAGACTCGCTCGCGATGCGCTGCAAATCGGCGCCGACGCGTAGCCATGAGTCAACCGCATGCCTTGACTGGCCAATCGATCGATGTGGGGCGTCTGGTGCCAGGGGTGCCCATAACATCCCAGGTCTGCCCAAGCCAGATCGTCAACCAGAATGAACAGAATGTTGGTGCGTTCCGTTGGGTTGGGCCGATCGGCTGCCTGGGAAAAACAACGCGTCGATCCCATCATCACGACAAACAGAGCCGCTATCGACAGCGGTCCCATTGCAATCTTCAAAATCCATTGCCTCACTGCACCGCTCTCCCACGAGAAACAACCAAACCCAGCGTCACCATCACAGCCGGGCCGAACACGATGACCAGAAACGGGTGGAACGGACTGGCAATCGATTCGAGCGCCACCGGCCAGTAGGCGGTTTTGGAAAACGTCATCCAAGCGATCAAGACGACGCCGATGGCGAGAATCAGAATCGCCGGGCGTTCCCGCAGTCTCGGCGAGGTGGTTCCCAACAAAAACAGTCCGATGATCGCCGCGCCGAGGACCCCCGACAGCGTCCACCAGATGTCCAACACGCTATTGGTCAACCGCACCAGAATCAACGCCACGATCGTCCCAAGAGCCCCCCAGACCAACGTCGCCGATCGCAACACGAGCATGCTGGCCTGGTCGCTGGAATCGGGCCGCAACAGCCGCTTGTAAAAGTCGCTCATCACCAACGTTGCCGAAGAGTTGAGCCCGGTCGACACGGTGCTCATCGCCGCGGCGAACACGGCCGCGATCAGCAACCCCCGCGCTCCCACCGGTAAATTCGCCGCGATGAAATGGGGAAAGACGCGATCGCCCAAGTCGGTTTGCGATAACCCGTCGGCCGTGGTTTGCAATTGATCTTGATAATCAGCGGATTCCGGATCGACACCGGCTTGCATCAGCTTTTGACTCGCCACGATGTTCCGCACCGCGTCCATGTCTTCGGGATGATTTTGATAGTGGGCGTACAATGCCGTTCCGATAAACAGGAACAGCGCGCTGACGGGAACGTACAGCAACGCCCCCAACCAAATGCTTTTTGCGGCTTCACGATCGCTGCTGGAGGCGATGTATCGTTGGACGTAACTCTGGTCGATGCCAAAGTTCTTGAGGTTTTCGAACAACCCGTAAGCCAACACGATCCACAGGGTCGGCGTGGCCCACTCCGTCACCGATCGACTGCCCAGCGAAAACTTGCCTTCGGCCGTTGCGACTTCAAACACTTGTCCTGGGCCATCGGGCATCCCCATCAACAAGATCACCAACGCCAGCAAGGCACCGCCGAGCAACACGAAGGCCTGGATCGCATCGGCCCAGATGACCGCGGTGATGCCGCCGATGAAAGAATACGCCGTCACGATCACGCCGGTCACCAAGATCAGCGTGCGGATGTCCCAGCCGAACAGGATCGCCATCGGCAAGGCCATCAAGTACATCACCACGCCGATGCGGGCGACCTGAAACAACAAGTAAAACGCACTGGCAAACAAACGGGCCCACAATCCGAATCGGTGTTCCAACAAGGAATACGCGCTGACTTCACCGGACGCCCGGTACATCGGTAAAAAGTACCGCACCGCAATCCAAGCGGCCGGAGGCAGGGCGAGTGAAAAGGCAAACGCATTCCAATTGTCCACAAACGCCTTGCCCGGCAACGCCAGGTAGCTAATGCTGCTCAGATAGGTCGCGAAGATCGACATGCCGCACAGCCATCCCGGCAACGACCGCCCGCCCGCGGTGAAGTCGTCGGCCGATTTGTTGCGCCGCCAAAACACCAAACCGATCGCCAGAATGCCGACGAAGTAAACGATCAGCACGAACCAGTCGATGCCCGTAAAGAATGTCGCTGCGATCATCACTGTCCTTTCGGCTCCCCCGCCATTGAATTCAAGACCGCTCGCAACTGCGAACGATGTTTCTGGTAGTCGCCGTCGTCGGCACGGTTGACCGATTCGGATGGATCGACGTCGTGATCATACAGTTCCACCCCGACCAATTCGCCACCCGCCGATGATCCGTCTTCGCTGGAACGCCATTCGGTGTAACGAAAGCGCGGAGTCCGGATGCTGTGGCCCATCGCTTTCATCGATTTGCCGTAGTAAGACGGACGGGGGTGCTGAGTCAGTGCGGCCGGTTTGACCTGCACGGCGTCACCATCGATCAACGGCCGCAGACTGACGCCTTCGATTCCCCTCGGTTCGTCCAGACCGCAGAGGTCGGTGATCGTCGGGTAGAGATCCAGCAATTCCACGATCGCATCGGTGTGCTTCACCGCCACACCCTGCGGCGGCGCGATGATCAGAGGCACGCGGGCGTCGAGTTCAAAATTGGACGTCTTGCACCACAGCGTGTGATCGCCAAGCTGGAACCCGTGGTCGGACCAGAACACGATCAGTGTTCGCTCGGTCAAACCCAAACGATCCAGTTCACTGAGCAGCCGACCGACTTGCGCGTCCATGTAGCTGATCGCGGCAAGGTAACCGTGACGCAACTCTTGCTCGTCGTCCTTGCTCAACGTCGCCGGTTTGCTTTTGCCCAACAGTTCCTGACTGTTGTGCCAGGCGATTCGCGGCGTCCCGACCGGCCATTGCGGGCAATCCGGCCCAGTGATCTCATCCCGCTCGTACAGATCCCAATACTTCTTGGGCGCATTGAACGGCAAATGCGGCTTCCAAAATCCGACCGCCAGAAAGAACGGCTGTTGCGACGTCGCGCGTTCCCGCAGCGCATCGAGTGCCAGCGTCGTGATCCGGCCATCGAAGTAGGCGTCATCGGGCACGTCACGGCACTCGCACCGAAT
>NZ_JBFHKV010000837.1:0-3915 GCF_041595215.1 Stieleria sp.
ACGATCAAGCACTGCGGCAGCGCGATCACGCAAACCACGATCGTTTGTGGATTGGGATTGCTCGTGTTCGCACTCAGCGACTTTGAACCGACCCGTCGATTCGCCTGGATGATGTTCCTGCTACTGACCGCAGCCCTGGTCGCCGACTTGATGTTGTTGCCGGCACTGCTGTGTCGCCGTCACGCAAAAACCTAGCGGTTCGTCCCTCCACCTTGTCGCTGCCGTCGCCAGACGGCGGCCGCGGCGAGACGGGGTTGGCAGAAGGATGGGGATGGCAGAAGGATGGGGATGGCAGAATGATGGGGGGAGCTGTCTGATTCTGGCTCCGCGATCCGAGCGGTCAGAACATCATTCTGCCCCGAATCATTCTGCCACTTCAAATCATTCCGTCATTCCGCCATCAAGAACCCTTTCGCAACGATCCCCGTCACCACGATTCCGCCGCCGTCTTCGGGCCGGCCCGGTCGTTGCCCCGACGCCGCGGGGCGTCTACCGTTGCGTCATGCGATACGTCGAACTCCACTGCAAAAGCAATTTTTCGTTCCTGTGCGGGGCCTCGCATCCAGACGAACTCGTCACCCGGGCGGCCGAGCTGGGGTATGACGCCCTCGCGCTGACCGATTCGGAAACCCTCGCCGGTGTGGTGCGTGGATTCGGCGCCGCGCGGGACCTGGATTTCAAATACATCGTCGGTGCCGAAGTTCACCCGATCGATGCGCCGTCGATGGTCCTCTGGCCGACCGATCGGGCCGCCTATGGACGCCTCTGCCGACTGCTTTCGCGCGGTCGTCTGCGGTGCGAAAAAGGGCAATGCGAGTTGAGCTGGTCCGATATCGTCGAACTCAGCGAAGGCTTGATCGCCGGAGCGTTTTCCTCGGCCGGCGAACTTGCCCGCGGCGACGATCCCGCAGCGGCGGACAACGATTCGGACAGCGATCCGCGTCAAGCACGCCCCGAGTTGAATCTCGAATTCCTCCGCGGCGAGTTTCGACAACAGTTCGGTGACTCCGCGTACCTGCTGTGTTCGCTCCATCACGGCGTCGACGACCGCGCGACGATCAAGCAAATGCACACGCTGTCTTTGCAGTCCGGGGTGCCCCTGGTCGCCTCCGGAGACGTGCACTACCACACCGCCGATCGGATGTTGATGCACGACTGCGTGACCGCCATCCGCAACGGCACGACCATCGACCAAGTGCACGAACAGCGTTTCGCCAACAGCCAACACCATCTCCGCCCGCTCGCGGAAATCGAGGAACTGTTTCGTGACGTTCCCGAAGCCATCGAGCGCACCCTGCAAATCGCCCAGCGGTGCACGTTCAGTCTGGACGAATTGCGGTACGAGTATCCGCAAGAGATCGCTCCGCCGGGCATGACGTTGCTGGAGCACCTGAAACGGCTGACCTGGGAAGGGGCCCGGCAGCGGTGGCCCGGCGCGGTGCCCGACCGCGTGATCGAACTGCTCAAGCACGAGTTCGAACTGATCGCGGAGCTGCGTTACGAAGCCTATTTCTTGACCGTTTGGGACATGGTTCGCTTCGCCCGCAGTCGAGACATTTTGTGCCAGGGCCGCGGCAGCGCCGCCAATTCAACCGTTTGTTATTGCCTGGGAATCACCAACGTCGACCCCAGTCAAACCGACTTGCTGTTCGAACGATTCATCAGCCGCGAACGCAATGAAGCACCCGACATCGACGTCGACTTTGAACACCAACGGCGCGAAGAGGTGCTGCAGTATCTGTACGAAAAATACGGCCGCGACCGGGCGGGCATGACGGCCACCGTCACGACCTACCGCAGCAAGAGCGCGATTCGCGAAGTCGGCAAGGCACTCGGATTGTCGGCCGATCTGATCGATTCGCTGTCCAAGATCGCCGGCAGCTATCACAGCGACGATGCGTTGCCGACCGGCATGGCCGAATGCGGCCTGGACCCGGAATCTCCGATCGGACAGCGATTCGGCTATCTCGTTCGCACCTTGGTCGGATTCCCTCGTCACCTCTCCCAACACGTCGGGGGCATGGTGATGTCGGCCGGTCGACTCTGCGAATTGTGCCCGATCGAAAACGCGGCCATGCCGGGACGAACGGTGATTCAGTGGGACAAGGACGATCTGGATGAGTTGGGGATTCTCAAAGTCGACGTGCTCGCCCTCGGGATGCTGTCCGCGATCCATCGCTGTTTTGACTTGGTGGCCGATCACTATGGCGAGACCTGGTCGCTTTCCACGTTGCCACACGGCGACAAACCGACCTACGACATGATCTGTCGAGCCGACACGATGGGCGTCTTTCAGATCGAAAGCCGCGCCCAGATGAGCATGTTGCCGCGTTTGCGACCACGTTGTTTCTATGACTTGGTGATCGAAGTCGCGATCGTGCGGCCAGGCCCGATTCAAGGCGACATGGTTCACCCGTTCTTGAAAGCCCGTGACAATCCGGATGCCGTCGTTTACCCCAACGACGCGATCCGTGACGTCTTGAAACGAACACTCGGCGTCCCGATCTTTCAGGAACAAGCGATGCGGTTGGCCGTCGTTGCGGCGGGATTCACCCCCGGCGAAGCCGACCAGCTGCGCCGCGCGATGGCCGCCTGGCGGCGCCCCGGCGTGATCGACAAGTTCCGGATCAAGCTGCTCGACGGAATGAAGGCCAACGGCTTGACGGGCAAATTTGCCGAACAGGTGTTCAACCAGATTCGCGGCTTCGGCGAATACGGTTTCCCCGAATCACATGCCGCCAGTTTTGCGCTGCTGGTCTACGCCTCGTGCTATCTGAAATGCCATTATCCGGCCGCCTTCTGCTGCGCATTGCTCAACAGCCAGCCGATGGGGTTTTATGCACCGGCACAGTTGATCAACGATGCCAAGCAGCACGGCGTGCAAGTTCGCTCGGTCGATGTCAACCAAAGCGATTGGGAATCGACGCTTGAGCCCGACCCAAACCGCAGTGGCCCGGCAATCCGCTTGGGGCTGGGCACGGTGCGCGGGTTGCGCGCCGATGCCGCCGACGCACTCGTCGCGGCGCGGCAGCAATCAGGGCCGTTTCGCGACATCGCCGATCTTGCCAGACGCGCCGGGATCGGCCAGGCGGTGATCTCTTTGCTCGCCGATGCCGATGCCTTGTCGAGCATCGCGGGTGACCGCCGCGCCGCCATCTGGCAATCACTTGGTCAATCCAACAAGCCCGGCGAGGCGCCGCTGTTGGATGCCGTGGATGACGATGACGAATTGCCCGAAGACCTGGTTCCGATGTCACCACTGGAAGAAGTCTACGCGGATTACAACACGACGGGACTGAGTCTGAAGGCCCATCCGATGTCATTCGCCCGCGACGAACTCGATCGGCTCCGCTGTGTGACCTCCGTACAACTTCCCGAACTTCGCGATGGCCGCCACGTCCGCGTCGCCGGCTTGGTGCTGATGCGGCAGCGGCCCAGCACCGCCAAAGGCATCACCTTCGTCACGCTGGAAGACGAAACCGGGTCGATCAACCTGGTGATTTTTCCCAAGGTGTGGCAGCGATTTTTCAAAGTCGCCAAGACCAGCAACGCCTGGCTCGTCGACGGAAAACTAGAAAACCGCAGCGGCGTCATCCACGTGATCACCGGCCGCATCACCGATCTGTCCTCCCAAGTCAGCGGCCTGCAGCTCCGCACCCGCGATTTCCGCTAAGAATTAGAACACGCTTCCCCCCAGTTGTTCCGCGTTAGCGGAAGGGCGCGAGCCCTCCGGTCTCCCCGGCACCCGCCGGGCATTTCGTGTTAGCGACAACCCGCGAGCCCTCCGTTCTCTCCAACGCCCGCCGGGCATTTCGTGTTAGCGACAACCCGCGAGCCCTCCGGTCTCTCCACCGCCCGCCGGGCATTTCGTGTTAGCGACAACCCGCGAGCCCTCCGGTCTCTCCAACGCCCGCC
>NZ_JBFHKV010000838.1:0-3914 GCF_041595215.1 Stieleria sp.
ACCGGGCTGCTGCTCCTGTTCCTCCAACACAATGTCGCGTTGTTCGTCGGTCAGGAAACCAAGGTCGACCAGGATCTGTCCAATGCGACGCTGTGCCATGGGTGTAATGCTTGAAAAGGAGGATTCGAGATTTTGGTAGTGTCGGCGGAGACCGGCTTGGGTGCTGCAGTCCGCCGCTGGTTCATGTCGTCGCAGTGGTCACGCTAGTCTTCGTCACCGATCGGGACCGGCGAATCGTCCAACCCGCGACGGGCCTGGACGATGCGTTTGGCCAAGTCATCGGGACGATGCGCCTTGGCCAGGGCGTCTTCGACGGTCACCAATTCGTTCTTCCAGTGCAGAAACAACGCGTCGTCCATCAACTGCATCCCGAACTTGGCACCGGTCTGCATCGCACTGCTGATCCGGAACGTTTTGTTCTCGCGGATCAGGTTGGAAACCCCCGGGGTGACCACCAACACTTCATAAGCCGCACAGCGGCCGCCGCCGATCTTGGGCAACAGCGTCTGGGCGACCACGCCGATCAGCGTACTGGCCAACTGGGTCCGAATCTGGTCCTGCAGGTTTCCCGGGAAGGCGTCGATGATCCGGTTGACGGTGCCCTGGGCACTGTTGGTGTGCAGCGTGCCGAAGACCACGTGACCGGTTTCGGCCGCACTGATCGCCGCTTCGATCGTCTCCAAGTCACGCAGCTCGCCGACCAGAATCACGTCGGGGTCTTGCCGCAACGCCCGGCGAATCGCTTCGGAGAAACTCGGCACGTCCACCCCGACTTCACGCTGGTTGATCGTGCTCATCTTGTGGTCGTGATAAAACTCGATCGGGTCCTCGATCGTGATGATGTGGTGGTCGACCGTCTCGTTGAGCAGGTTGATCAAACTGGCCAACGTCGTCGACTTTCCCGAACCCGTCGGGCCGGTCACCAAAAACAGCCCCCGCGGCCGGTGCGTCAACTTGACGACAGCTTCGGGCAATCCCAGTTGCTCCGGCGTGAGCTTGTCATTGGGAATCTGACGCAGCACCATCGAGATGAAACCGCGCTGCTTGAAGACCGAAACCCGGAAGCGGGCCATCTCGCCAAACGCGAACCCGAAGTCGGTGCTGCCCGATTCCTGCAATTCACGCTGGCAACGCTCCGGCGTGATCGACTTCATCAACGCGACCGCGTCCTCGCCTTCGAGCGTCTTGGTTTCCAGCTTCCGCATCCGACCGTGCAAACGAAACACCGGAGGCTGACCGACGACAATGTGAATGTCGCTGACGCCTTGTTTGATTGCTGCATGGAGCAGTTTGTCGATCAGCACGGTTGCCATCGATGGTTTACCTCAAGTGCGAGAAGAATCATTTTTCTCTAGGGGTTGCGGCCGGGGCGGGTCAGCGGAACCGTCCGCTGATCCGCTCCGGCCACTCCAGGGGAACGATTGTGATGGCGAGAAGTAGAACAAGTTTTCCCCGAAGTGCAGGCATTATGTCCGCCCCACGCGAAAACTTCAAAAAACTTCGCCATCGGCGCGAAACTTTTCGCCAAGGCCCCCCCGGAAGAACCGAACGGGTGGATTGGCGACCGCTGTCGAATGACAGCGGAACCGTCCTGCTCCCAGCCGACGTTTGTCACGATGTCGCGGACAAGGCTGGGAGAGGAAACAGCGGCCGAATTGCCAGCATTCCGAATCCGCCCGGCGGAGCGGATGGTCTGCCCAATTCGACCGAGCGGAAGGGCTTAGAGCGAATCCAAATCGGCGACCAAGTGGCTCAGCGCGAGCGGCTCCTGCTCGGTCTGCTTGGCCACCCGATAGACCTCTTCAAAGGTCGTGATCCCGCGGATCACCTTCAGCATGCCATCGGCGTAAAGCGTTGACATACCACTGCTTATCGCTTCGATGCGGAGCTCCTTGGTGTCCGCCCCGCGGAACATCATCTCACGCAGCTTGCCGTTGACGACCATCAGCTCGTAGATGCCGATTCGGCCGCGGTACCCGGTCCGTCCACAGTAGGGACAGCCCTTTCCCCGAGAGAACTCCCCTTGGGCGACCATTTCCGGCGGCAGCATGGAGTCGGCGATGACCGCTTCGCTGGGCTGGTAGCGGACCTTGCAGCGCGGGCAAATCGTCCGCACCAACCGCTGGGCCAAGATCGCGATGACCGAACTGGCCACCATGTAACCAGGTACACCGATGTCCACCATCCGACTAATAGAACTGGGCGCATCGTTCGTATGCAGAGTACTAAAAACCAGGTGTCCAGTCAGTGAAGCCTGGATTCCCATCGATGCGGTCTCGTGGTCACGCATTTCTCCAACCAGGATGATGTTGGGTGCCTGCCGCAGCATGGAGCGGATGATGCGGGCGAAATCGAGCCCGATCGAGTGCCGGACTTCGACCTGGTTGATCCCCGGCAAGTAGTACTCCACCGGGTCCTCCGCCGTGATCACCTTGCGGTCGGGTCGGTTGAGCGCGTTGAGCGCCGCGTACAGCGTCGTCGTCTTTCCCGACCCCGTCGGGCCGGTCACCAGGATGATCCCGTTGGGCCGCCGGATCAGCGAGTTGAAGGTCCGGTAGTCGCGCTGGTTGAGCCCCAGCTGCCGCACGCCGACTTTGATGTTGTCCTTGTCCAACAGCCGCATCACGCAGGATTGGCCGTGGTTGGTGGGGATGATGCTGACCCGCAAATCGAGCTGTTTGTCCCCCACCGTGATTTTGATCCGCCCGTCGGTCGGCCGCCGTTTTTCCGAAATGTCGATCTTGGACAGAATCTTGATCCGGGCGATCAGGGCGGACAGCATCCGCCGTGGGGCGCTTTCCCGTTCGACACAAACGCCGTCAATTCGATAACGGATCCGGACCCGCTCTTCGAACGGTTCGACGTGGATGTCGCTGGCCCGCAACTGGACGGCTTCCTGGATCATCAGGTTGACCAGCTTGATCACCGGCGCGCTGCTGTCATCGGCATCGTCGGCGGCGTCGGCGGAGTCGCCCGATTCGGTTTCGGTGAAGTCGATCGCCGTGTCGGTGAACTCCTGCAACATCGAGTCAGCCGATTCCCCTTCGACCTGCCCGTAGTACTGGTTGATCGCCCCCTGGATCGCCTCTTTGGGGGCCAACGCGGTTTCGATCTTGCGGTTCAGGATGAACCGCAGCTTTTCGATTGTTTCCAGATCGAAGGGGTCGGCGATCAAAATCCGCAGCGCGCCGTCTTCGACGCTGTAGGGCAGCACCATGTTTTCCCGGGCGACCGATTCGGGAACGAGTTCGATCACGTCTTCGGGGATGCGTGCTTCCCGCAGGTCGACGAAGGGGATTTTGTGGAACTTGGCCATTGCCCGGGCGACTTCCTCGGGCGTGGCATATTCCATTTGGACCAGAATGTCGCCGACATCGGTCGAGGTGTCTCGGGAGACCTGTTCCGCTTCGGAGAGCTGGTCCAAGCTGATGATGCCTTGGCGAAGCAGCAGATCGGTGAATTCTTGAATAGCTTGGCCCATGGTTTCGCCTTCGTTAGCGCTTTGGGGGGATCGTTGAACGTTGGAAAAGGGTGCCGACGGATGAATCCTCTTCATCCGGTCCTGTCCGCACCTGACACAGGATACCATCCCACGCCCGAAACCGGTCACCGACAGACCAAAGAACTGTCGTCATTTCGCCCAAACGGTTCGTTTCACGCGGGGTGAACCCCGTGCGATTGTGGACGACTCGCGTTAAGGCGCTACTGGTTTCGCTGCGGAGCAGCGAAACGAGGCGGCTAAAGCCTGCACACCAGCGCACGTTGGTGTCCAGCCTTCAGGCGCATCCCCACGCGCTGCGAAGCAGCAAGACGGGCGGCTGAAGCCTGCACACCAGCAACCGTTGGTGTCCAGCCTTCAGGCGCATCCCCACGCGCTGCGAAGCAGCAAGACCGGCGGCTGAAGCCTGCACACC
>NZ_JBFHKV010000839.1:0-3914 GCF_041595215.1 Stieleria sp.
CGGGTCGCCCTGTGGGGGCTTCGACGTTTCAGTGAACCACATCAGATCTGGTTGACCCGCGTCGTCATTGCGATGTACGCCACGATCTTGCTCGCCCTGGCGCATCAGCAACACGTCGTCACCACCGCGCAGGCCTGGACGCTGCTGCTGGTCGGACTCGGTGGCGTCTTTGCCGAATGGGTGATCCGAAAACTTCGCTCGAACGATCGGCCGTCGCTGGGCATTTGGTACTGGGCGCCGCTTCTTTCGTTGCTGGCGATCATGGGATACGGCTATTGGGAAACCCTTGATTCGAATTCACACAGCGTTGTCCATCGGTCTCGCAACTTCTACGGCGTCTTGAATGTGGACTACGTGCCCGCTCGGGACGACGACGAATCCCCGATGCCGGCGAAGTTCAGACTGGAACACGGCCAGATCCAGCATGGTTTTCAGTACGACGATGAAGACTGGAAAAGCGAGCCGACGACGTACTATGGCAGAGCAAGCGGCTTGGGTCTTGCGATCGAAACGGTCCGCGAGCGCAAGCAGGCGGACCAGTCGATTCATGTCGGGGTCGTGGGACTGGGCACGGGCACGATCGCCGCCTATGGAAAAACGAACGACGACTTTCGCTTTTACGAAATCAATCCCGCCGTCCAAGCACTGTCCGGTCGATACTTCACGTACCTGAAGGATTCCGCCGCGCGAACGAAGGTCCGCATCGGCGATGCGAGAATCGTCATGGAACGGGAATTGCGTGAAAACCAGCCGCAACACTTTGATGTGCTGGCGATCGATGCGTTCAGCAGCGACGCCATCCCGGTCCACCTGCTGACGACCGAATGTGCCGAGATTTATCGCCAACATCTCGCCGAGGATGGCATCTTGGCGATCCACATCTCGAATCGTTTTCTCGACCTCGGCCCCGTCGTCCGCGGCTTGGCCGACAGTCTGGATTGGCAGGCGATTCGCCTGAGCAACGACAAGGACGAATCGATAGGCGTTTACGGCTCGACTTGGGTGCTGCTGACACAAGACGCAGAGGTCGCCGAACAACTGCAACGGAGCGAATCGTTCGAGGCGTGGGAGCAAGACGAAACGATCCTGCATTGGAGCGATGACTACTCCGGGCTTTGGAACCTGCTCGCGCTCTAAAGTAACTTACCTTCTCTTGGGGAATCTCAATTCCTCAATCAACACGAACACAGCAACCCGATCAACTCGGCATCGTCGAACGGAAGCCTCGCCGCTGAAACCGATCATCCAACGATGATTGGACCGAGGCGATGGTGCATCACAGCCTGTGTCGCAGATCACCCTCTGCATGTCGCAATGCAGCCTGGAATGGATGCACGACACGATGACAATGATCGCGCGGGATGTGAAGTCAATCCGTGTCACCCTTGGCCAGTCCTGCTCGGCGAACGCACCACCAGACCCTTGATGAGTTGACCGATGAAACATTTGACGTTTCTGCTCGCAATCAGCCTGTTGGCATCCATGCCGTCAGTGACGTCCGCCGAAGAGATCGAGCCGACATGGGAATCGATGGCGGCCCATTACCAAGTCCCTGAGTGGTTTGTCGACGGCAAGATCGGCGTCTGGTTTCATTGGGGAATCTCATCGGCCGCCGATGAAAACCGCCCCAACGACGGATCACACTATGGTCGCCGCATGTACTCGCCGCCGCCGGAAGGCAAGGCGGACGAAGATCTGAGCATGAACGAGACGCTGACGAAGTGGCATATCGAGCACTACGGGCCTCTTGAAGAGTTCGGCTATGAAGATTTGATCCCGTTGTTCAAGGCCGAGAAATGGGATCCCGATGCCTTGGTGAAATTCGTGAAAGACAACGGCGCCCGCTTCATCATGCCCGTGGCCTGCCATCACGATAATTTCGACATGTATGATTCGTTCCACCCCTGGAACTCGGTGGCGATGGGGCCGAAACGCGACACGTTGAAGGAATGGAAACAAGCCGCCGCCAAACACGGACTCAAATTCGGTGTCTCGACGCACCTCTACTGGTCGCCGCGTTTCTTTGCCAATGCCCGCAAGTACCAGAAGCCCGGCACGCCCGAGTGGCAACTGTTCAACATGGACTATGATCCCAGGGGTTATGCGACACAGGACAGTTGGAACGAGCACTGGTATGCGCGTTGTTGGGAGATCATCGAGAAGTATGATCCCGACATGTTCAACAACGATTCGCCCTATCCAAAAATCGAAGGCGGTAAGGGACTCGGCATCAAACTGTTTTCAGATTTCCTCAACCGCGACCTGAAGGAAAACAACGGCGAGCAAACCGTCGTGTTGTCCTTTAAAGATGCGAACGCGGACCGGGCTGCGTTCACGTACAATCTCGAACGGGGAGGTGCGGGAGAGATCAAGCCCGAACCCTGGATGTGGGCGACCGATCTTTCCGGCGGCTGGTTCTATCGAAAAACCGCCGTCAACAGGATGAGCATCCCGGTGATGGTCGCCAACGGCGTCGATGCGATCAGCAAGAACGGGGTCGTCATGCTGAACGTCGCCTTGCGTGGCGACGGGACCTTGCCTGAAAACCAAGCCGCCTACCTGACCGCCTTTGGCGATTTCCTGAAAATCAACGGCGAAGGCATTTACGGCACCCGCCCCTGGAAAACCTTTGGCGAAGGGCCGTTGAAAGTCAAAGATGGTCGGCAGGGTGAAAACCGTGCCGACTTCTGCCCGCAAGACATCCGCTTCACCACCAAAGACGACGTGCTCTACGCCTTCGTGCTCGCTCCGCCGACGGAGGACATTGTCATCAACACACTCGCGACCGGCGGGTCGCTCGACCGCGAGATCACCGGCATCGAGCTGATGGGCAGCACGGAGAAAATCACATGGAACCGCACCGCCGACGCGCTGACGATTCGGCTGCCCAAGAGTTTGCCCGGGAAAATCGTCAACGGCTTCCGCATCCATTCGCGGCAGGATTGAACAACAGCAATGAACAGCAAAATAGATTCGACCAACGTGAAAAACCCAACGCAATCCTGTTGCTCCTCTTCTTGCGGGTGCGAACCGAACGTCAGCCGGCGGCATGCCCTGAAAGTATTGGGCGGCGGTGCGACCGCTTCGACTCTGCCGGTCGCCGCGCAGGTCATGGCCGGACCTTTTGCGGCGGACGATGTCGAGGGTCATCTGATCCCCGCCGACAAGAAACTGACGCCCGAATGGGTCGCCTCGCTGACCCAACGCGGCCGGGCCGAGGTACTCTCCGGTGAACAACTCAAGTACGTCGGCATGCCGGTCGGCGGCATCGGCTGCGGGCAGCTTTATCTGGCCGGTGATGGCCGGCTCTGGCTGTGGGACATCTTCAAGTGCAACTACACTCGCGAAACCGGTCACGGCCAACGGATCGCGGCGTTTACACTCGGTGGACACTACGCCCATCCGGTCGCCGCCGGCCAAGAGTACACCAAACGCAACGGCGCCGACGTGGCCCAGGGATTCCTGATCCGTGTCAGGGCATCCGGTGAGTCAATGACCAGAACACTCGACCGAATGGGTTTCCCCGGCGTGACGTTCCGCGGGGAATATCCGATCGGCAAAGTGACTTACGCCGAGCAGGGGTTTCCTGTTGAGACCAAGCTTGAGGCGTTCAGCCCGTTCATTCCGCTGCGCACCAAAGACTCCGCACTGCCGGCGACGGTGATGGCCTACACCGTGACGAACACTTCAAAGGCCTCCGTGGAAGTCGACCTCGGCAGTTGGATGCAGAACGCGACCTGTCCCTACACGACGGATGCGGCCCTCGGCCAGCGAAGGAATCGGGTCGTTCAAGCCGAGGGCCGTGTCGCTGTGCTGAGCACGGTGGAACCGACCGCCGTCTCGCAGGGAAAACGTCGCGGTGCCGGGATCAAAGACAAACACGGATACGGATCCACCACGCTGACGTTGTTACA
>NZ_JBFHKV010000840.1:0-3913 GCF_041595215.1 Stieleria sp.
CCGACGATATGATGAGACGATTGGCGGCGACCGAGTCCATTCCCAACGGGACGATCCGCTTGATCGCACGAATCGATGGTGCGCTCGATGGACTCGAAATCTCCCCCGCAGCGAGCCAGCAAACGGCACAGACCATCGCCATCATTCACCTGAAACATGCCGATCTGCCCGAACCGGTCGCCGACAAGAACCTTGTCAGTGACTTTCGCCGTGTAAACCGCATCGAGACCACGACACCGGAATCGGAAGATTCAAAACCGGATTCGGAAGCAACCGACACGACCGACAACAAGACGCCGCCGACGGAGAGCGAGTGAGATGATAACGTTGACAGGATTCGGAAAGGACTATGGAGACTTCACCGCGGTGCAGGAGTTGGATCTTCATATTGAAGCCGGGGAGACGTTCGGAGTCATCGGCCCCAACGGTGCAGGCAAAAGTACGACGATTCGATTTTTGGCCACGCTGTTACGGGCCACACGCGGTCGCGGTGAAGTCGCCGGATGTGACGTGATGGCCGATCCGGTCGGCGTTCGTCAAGCCGTCGGCTACATGCCCGACAACTTCGGCGTGTACGACGGCATGCGAGTCTGGGAGTTTTTGGATTTCTTTGCCGTCGCCTACCGGATCGGACGCAAGGACAGAAAACAGATCATCGACAACGTCCTGGAACTGTTGGATCTGACGCACAAACGCGACGATTTTGTCAACGGATTGTCTCGCGGCATGAAACAACGACTGTGTCTGGCCAAAACCCTGGTGCACGACCCGCCGGTCTTGATTCTGGATGAACCGGCCAGCGGCCTGGATCCGCGAGCGCGCGTTGAAGTGAAAGAGTTGCTCAAAGAATTGCGCCGCATGGGCAAAACGATTCTGATCAGCAGCCACATTCTGACCGAGCTGGCCGATTGTTGCACATCGATCGGCATCATCGAACGCGGACAACTGTTGATGAGCGGTCCGATCGAAACGGTCTATCGACAGATCCGACGAAACCGGCACGTCGAGATTCAGTTCGTCGCGGGTGAAGAGGCCGGGCTGTCGATCTTGCGCAGCAGCCCTGCCTTGCGATCGATCGAACAAGAACCGACCTGCATCGTCGCTGAACTAGAAACCGACGACGAAGGCTTGGCGACGCTGATGGAGACGATGATCGCCGAAGGTGTTCGCTTGCGTTCGTTCAATGATCGCGCCCCGACCTTGGAAGATGTCTTCATGACTGTGACCAAGGGCCTGGTGACGTGATCCGATGTCTTGCGTCGGTAGCCTTGGTCGTTGCCGTCATTCTGGGATCGACCTGGCCGACGCTGTTGGGAAAACGCATCGCCTTTCGCGACGTCAACCATTTTTACTTGCCGCTGTATGACTACGTCGCCGAGCGGACGGCCACTCAGTGGCTTCCGTTCTGGAACCCGCTCGATCACACCGGCATGCCCCTGATCGGTGAGACGTCGACGGCGGTGATGTATCCGCTTCGATGGTTGGTGTATTCGTTTCCGCTTGCCAGCGATCGGCTGTCCAACGAATCCTTGATGAGCATCTATTTGATCGTTCATCTGTTGTTGGCCTCCGCCGCCGCGGCCTGGCTGGCCAAGTCGATCGGCTGCCGGCCGTTAGGGGTGTTCGTGGCGGCAATCGTTTATCCGCTCTCGGGCAGCGTTTTCTCGCTGTGTTGCAACCCTCCATTCTTGGTCGGTGCGGCGTGGATTCCGTTCGCCCTGGGCGCCTGCCTGCCGACGATAACCTTGGCGGGCGGATCTCGTTCGACGCGCCGGCGGATTGTGATCGCCGCCACCGCTCTGGCCATGATGGTGCTCGGCGGCGATCCCCAGTCGGCACTGCACTGCGTGATGACCGCCGGTGCGATCTCGCTGTTCCACGCCAGGAGTCAATTTCGACAAGCCCGTGATCAAGGCCAGACGTGGTGGCAAAGCGAGTTCGTCCGCACGTTCGTCGTCGGCGCGAGCGGTTGTGCGTTGGCCGTCGGGATCAGCTCGATCCAAATCGCGGCGTCGTTGGATTGGAGTCGCCAAAGTGTTCGCGCGGCGCGTGTTGCCCAACGCAGCGAGGTCTACGAGTTTTCGCTCGCCCCTTGGCACGCCATCGAAACCGTCTCGCCACGTCCCTTCGGCAATCTGTTTCCCATCCATCGACGGATCGCCAACGTGATTCCAGGCGAAGGACGGATGTGGACGCCGTCACTCTACGCGGGTTTGATCGTGGGGTTCGCACTGCTTTGCCGTCTGGTCCGGCCGCGAAGCTATCTTGCCGAACCTTGGCTGGCCGTCTCGCTGGTCAGCTTGGCGATTTGTTTCGGACATTTCGGACTGGTCTGGTGGCTGCAACAGATCCCTGGTGTGCTCGAGCATAGCGACAGCGCGATCGGGGGACCGTTTTGGATGCTTTGTCAGTGGATTCCCGGCTACAGTTCGTTTCGCTATCCGGTCAAATGGTTACCGATCTTTGCCATCGCCAGTTCCATGGTCGCGGCGCAGTGGATTTCGTCCCAGCGTGACAGACGTGAATTACCCTTGGCGTTGATGCTGCTGGTTGGCTTTGTCGCCGGTGGCGTGTCGGCGCACTTGGCCGGCCAACAATGGGAACGCTGGCTACCGCTCGACCCCGACAGGCTTCCGATCGATGAATATTGGGGACCGCTGGACGTGGCCGGCAGCCTGACGTTGATACGTGCGTCGTGTTGGTGGACGGTCGCGGTGTTGTGTGTGCTGGTCGGATTGCGTCGGTTTACCGAGTGGCAAGATCGCCGCCGGCCCGCGATTTGGATCGGCAGTGCATGGGTCGCCTTGATCGCGCTGGATGCGATCGTCAACACATCGACCTTGTTGCCCCGAGTGGACGTTTGGCGGGAACGACAGTTGGCACACCAGGCAAGTCCGGCTCCGATCCCGCGGACACGCACCTTACGCACGCAAGCCGGGATGTGGCCGCAGCGATGGCGGACCACCGGATCCATCGATCGCCCGCTGGAAGTCGCCGCAAGCGAACGGATTGCCTGGTTCGGACGTTGGCACCTGGTTCATCGACAGGCGGTGTTCAACAGCATGGTCAGTATCAAGAGCCGCAGCTACGGAGAGTTCTGGTGGTCTTGTAACCACCACCTGCAGAGTCTCGATCGCGAACAGCGGTCGGCGTTTTGGAAGTCGATCCGTCAGTGGCTGGCGATCGGAGCGGTCTCGCACGTCGACGGCCACTCGGCCACCGCCGCCGATGGAATGACATTGGTCTCGGTGGAACGCCGGATGACCGAACCGGTCCGCGACGTCCGTGTTTTCACCGATTGGTTGCCGGAAAAACCGTTGCGTGAATTGGTACCAGAAATCGGCCGTCGCCGCGGACTGCCGTTGCCACACCTCGCGGCGGCTCCACCGTCGTCCCGCTCGGCCGCTGCAGCCCCGGCTGGTTCCAGCACACGATCGGCTGAACGATCGGCTGAACGATCCGCCGGGCGATCGGCACGCGTCGAACGCGCGGCCGACGGAACGATCGTCGTCCGCTGCGACATCGACTGTGTCCTGGAACGCTGTGTCTATCAGGACGGCAATTGGCAGGCCCGGCTGGACTCCGTCACCGGTGATTCCTCCCGATCGCTGCCGGTTTTCCGCAGCAGCCACTTGAATCAGGCGGTGGTCGTCCCACCAGGAAATTGGCGTGTGGCGTTTGAGTATCGGCCGTGGTGGAAAGCTCCGACGCTCGTCGTGGCGACTTCAGCAGCCATTTTGCTGGCGATTTTGGTCTTTTTGCCGAACCAATTCGGCAAGGCGACGGTCCGGGGAATTGTGTTTTTCCTGATCCGCGGTAGGCTGCTGCGCTCGTTTCGACCCTACACTCGTTAAAAATTCAACACCCCAGGGACTCCCTATGACCCAGCGTCGTGGATCTGATTTCGCCGGAC
>NZ_JBFHKV010000841.1:0-3901 GCF_041595215.1 Stieleria sp.
CCAGCCAGCACCGCAGCCGACGCCCATTGCTGCATTGCCTGAAGCGACATTGCCTGCATCCGCCAAGACCGAAACTGGCACGGGCATCACCCCCGCCGCACCGTCACAAGACAACGAGGCGAGGATCGCCGCGGCCCCGCAGCAATCCGCTCCCAAAACGGCGCCGACCGCCCCGGCGGAAGTCGCAGCCCCGGCGGAAGTCGCTGCCGCAACGCAGCCCGAGCCCAGCGTTCCCACCCCATTTGCCGACGCGCCGATGCCGACGCAGCCCGAACCGGTTGACATCGCGTCTGCACCAGCAAGCGAAACCGCCCCAGCGCTGACCGCGCCGGCTGCCAAACCCACAGCTGCCAAACCCGAGACGTCGACGTTGACGACGCCGGACCGGCCGACACCAGCGGCGGAACTGGCGGTGACGCCCCAACCACAGCCTGTGCCACTGTCGCCGACCCAATCGGCGCCGACCCAACCAGCAACGCCGCAACCGGCCGCGCCAACCCTGCCGGTTCCCGCCGCACCCCAGTTCGGGCCGACGGGATCCGTTGCCGGACATCGCATCGGGCCACCGGCCTCGTCGTTCCGCCCCCGTCCCCAACCGCAACCCCACGCGGCCTTGAACCCGGCACACCTGCCGTTCGGCCCCGCGGCCGCCCCGATCGGCTCGGGCGTGACCGCCAATGCCCAGACTGCAGCCGCACCGACGACGATCCCAACTGCACCGACGACGATCCCGACCGCGCCGATGACGGTTCAGCCGTATGCCCCGACGCAACCGATCTCACAAAACCCTTACATCTACGGGCACTATCCCTACCCGACGCCGCCGCAGCAGAACACTGCACCGTATGGCACGGCACAGCACAACGCGGCACCGCACGGCACAGCACAGCGTAGCGCTGCACCGATTGCCGCCCCGCAGCCCACCCCTGTCCCGCAGCGCACCGCGGTACCGCAGCTCGCGCAGCAACCGGCCATCTCCGTCGGGCCTGATCGGCACGACGCCCCAACGTTCGCACCGTCACAGACTCGTCCCGGCGGCAGCCACCTGGGCGCTCCCATGGCATCCATGCCCGCACCGTACGCCAAACCTGTCGCGGCACCGCCGCAGCAACCCGCGCCGCAGCAACCTGCACCGCCGCAGCCAGCGCCGCAGCAGCCTGCTCCGCCGGCCGCATCCGCCGTGGCGACCGATCAACCATTCCAAGCCCCGACGCAGCCTCGACCGACCGCCAGCGATGCGGCAGCGAACCAGCTGCTCGCCGGACAAACCGCTGTCGCCTCGGAACTGCCGGGACTGCGCGTGGTCACCCACGGCCCGTCCAGCGTGATCATCCGCCAAACGCACGAGTTTGAAATTCGGGTCGAGAACCGCGGTTCGATCGACGCGGAAGGATTGATGATCCGCGCCGTCGTCCCCGATTGGGCCGACATCAAGGGTCAAAGCACAACCCGCGGCGACATCGACAGCCAAGACCTGGAAGCGGGCGACCGCTTGGTCTGGACCCTCGACACGCTGCCCGCCGGCAAGACCGAAAAACTGTTCCTGCGACTGCAAGCCCGGCAAAGCGGCACCCATCGATTGGATGTCGACTGGACCCTGACGCCCCAGTCCAGCGTCGCAAAAGTCCACGTCCGCGAGCCGCTGCTGGACCTGTTGATCGAAGGCCCCGAGGAAGTCGTCTACGGCGAATCGCAAACCTACAAGGTCCGCGTGCTCAACCCCGGCGACGGCCTGGCGCCCAACGTCGTGTTTACCTTGTCGCCCAATTCATCGACGCCACAAACACAGCGAATCGGTGACATCCCCAGCGGCAAAGAGGCCCAGTTCGAAGTCGAACTGACCGCCCAAGACCTCGGCGACTTGAAAATCCACGGCCTCGCTGCCGGAGACCTGGGACTGAAGGCACAAGCCGAAAAGACCATTCAGGTGTCGGCCGCCGAACTGGAAGCCGTCCTGGCCGGCCCCGAAGCGAAGTACCAAAACACCGAAGCGATCTACCACCTGCAGATCAGCAACAAGGGCAAGGCGACGTGTAAGAACGTCACCGCCAGCCTGGGACTGCCGCCGGGAATCCACTATCAAGGCGGAATCGACGTCGCGCGAAAACAGGGCACCAAGCTGACCTGGGAAATCGACTCGCTGCCGCCGGGTGCGTCACGTGATTACGAATTCTCCTGCACGATGGTTTCGCCCGGAAAACAGACCTTCGATTTCACCGCCAACGGCAGCGCCGCAGGCAAAACGGCCGTCGCCCTGGACACCCAAGTCGAATCGATCGCCGACCTGGTGATGACCCTGCAAGACCCCGCCGCTCCGGCACCGGTCGGTTCAGAAGTCGTCTACGAAATCGTGATCAAAAATCGCGGCAGCCGCCAAGCCAACGGTGTCCGTGCGATCGCACAGTTCAGCAACGGCATCGAACCGCGTCGCATCGAAGGCCACTCGGGGCAAGTCCTGACCGGCCAAGTGCTGCTGGACCCGATCGAAACGATCCGCCCCGGCGAAGAGATTCGCATCCGTGTGATTGCCGAAGCCGAAAGCGAAGGACACCACCGTTTCCGAACCGAAATCCGCTCGGGCGAAACCGTCCTGGTGGCCGAGGAAGCGACGCAGTTCCTGAGCAAACGCGGCGAACGCGTCAGCCGACGAAGCTCCAGCAGCAGCCGCTAAGAGCAGGGGTGTTAGCGGAACGACGCGAGCGGCCTGTCGAGCACAGCCCGCACGCGTCAGCAAGGGGCGCGATCGAGCACGAGGCACCTTTTTCCAACGTCGGGCCAATTTCTCCGAAGCGATCTCCCCAGCACAGGCTCTTGCTCCCTAACACCCCGGCACGCCCCCCCCAAACTTCCCCGACCTGTCGCATGCGAACTCTGCTCACCATCGCCCTGGCCACTTCGCTATGCTTTGAATTTCATCAGCATGTGGGCCATTCCGAGGACCCGATCATGGCGGAAACCTCCAATTTCAACGTGCCGCTGAAAACCACCCATTTCAGCCAAATCTGGACGGACCATTTGTGGCGTGACGGGTACCGCGTGCAACAAAACGCTCTGACGGGGCACTGGCGATTGATCGACGCCGACAACTACCGTCGTGCCTGGGGCAACAAGCAACAGTGCGTCGATTCGCTCAATCAGAAATGCCCCAAGACCGCCCCGTCGACCGCCAAACACCACGTGATCCTGCTTCACGGATTGATGCGGACCTGTGGCAGCATGAAAGCGTTGGAAACACAACTCGCCGAAAACGAGCTCCCCCACACGATCCGATTCTCCTACGCCAGCACCCGAGGCTCGATCGGAGACCACGCCGCCGCACTGCGTGAATTGCTCGAAGACCTGCCCAGCGACGACACGTTCAGCTTTGTCGGTCACAGCATGGGAAACATTGTGGTGCGCCACCTGATCGGGGACCTGCAAGCCGATGGCGACCCGAATCAGATCCTGCCACGCTGCGAATCGATGGTCATGCTGGGGCCGCCCAACCAGGGCGCCATGATCGCCCAGCGACTGGCGCCGACCAAAGTCTTTGGCTGGGTCACCGGTCAAGGCGGCATGGAACTCGGAGCGAACTGGAAACAGCTGGCGCCCAAACTGGCCGTTCCGCCGTTCCCCTTTCACATCATCGCCGGCGATGTCACCACGCCGGTGGCCAATCCGCTCGTTGATGGCGAAGGCGACTTTGTGGTCGGGATCGAAGAAGCAAAACTCGACGGCGCCAAGAGCTTCACGACCGTCCCCGTGCTGCACAGCTTCCTGATGGACAACGCCGACGTGATGGAAAAGACGATCCAACTGCTCAAGCACGAAGCCTAGTAGTCCGTCTCAGCTCAATCTTCGGGTAGTGGACGAGGCGACGAGTCCTCTGCAGTCGGCATGTTGGCATGGACTCGTCGCCTCG
>NZ_JBFHKV010000842.1:0-3899 GCF_041595215.1 Stieleria sp.
ACGGGGCCGCGAGCGAGAGAAGAACACGTTCAATGAAATTGATTTGTCGCAACACGCCATCCGAGCCACGCATCATATCTATGACGACGATACCGGTATCTTTGCACCGCTTAGCCGGCACGAGTTCGCCCGTGGCAGCGGACGGCTCTCCACCCAAACCGACGCCGTCGGGAAGCACGGTTCGGCGGAGTGGGAGGCCGAATTTTCACGCTAGTCGCGGTCAAGCACAGGGTTAATTGTTGATAACGCTCACGCTGGCGCGAACCGGCTGACGTCAAACGAATATCAGCTGTTTGGCGCGAGCCTACGGGCCCTCACCTGAGGAACCGACGCTTCAACTTAACGGCATTGGATTTAAGCGTCCTGTGAGTAAATCAACACAGTGTAGGGTGGCAATTGGATGCGTCCCTTGCACGGTTGCCCGTCGTAACCTTCCGGCATCGCGTCGATGTCACCGCTCGCATCTCCGCCGAATTCGTCGCTGTAGGCTTCGCGATCGCTGCTGAACCGTCGCTTCCACGTTCCTTGTGACGGTAAACCAAACTCGTAATTTTCGAAGTGTTGGTGGGCGAAGTTTGCAATCACCACCACATCATCGCCAGGACCGCCATCAAATCGGCGAACGAAGGCGACGACTTTGTCATGGTGGTTGACGTGAAAGACATCGATGTGCTGACCTGTTAATCCTTTGGTGCATCCGTTGCGGTCGAGCCGCAATGCGATCAGGTCGCTGATCAACTCGCTAATGCCGCCTAGTGATTCGGCATTGTCCCATTCCAATTCTTCGGTGTCTTGGAACCATCCGTCTTGCAGCAGCTCTTGTCCTTGGAACAGCATTGGAATCCCGGGAGCCGTCATGACCAGGGCGATCCCCAGCGTGGACCGTTTCTGGGCGAAATAGCTGTCCGGATCGGCTTCATCGACCTCGCTGGGAACGCGAGATTTTCCGTTGGCGACCTCGTCGTGCGATTCGGTGTAGACGACTCGTTGGAAGGCGTCACCGTTGTAGGCATGCAACAATGCCTCGCGAACCTTGTTCATGTCGCGGCCGGCATCGTCGGGTTGAGTGATGACGTCTCGAATCGGGTGCACGAACTTGGCGTCCCATTGCGTCGAGAAGCCCGCTCCGCCTTCGATGTCCGACTTCGTCAGGTAGGCGTTGTTTTGCAGGTCTTCGGCGATCGTGATGGCACTCGGCTTGAAGCCGTGTATCTCGCGGTTGACCCATTGAGTCAGCCCCCAGCCTTCGGGGATTTCTTGCTGGCCACTTGCGTCGACGCTGCGGATGTAAAGCGTCATGTCGTATCGCAATCCATCAACGTGGTAGTCTTTCAACCACATCATCGCGTTGTCTCGGATGTAGGAACGCACTTCGCCACGTCCGTAGTCCGGTCGGGTGTCGCCCCACGGAGTGTCGCTGCGATAGTCGTTGTAGAAGTAGATGCCGCCTTTGCCGTTTTCGCTCCAGCCGTCGAATTGCCAGAGGTCCAAGTCGCTGGGGCCGAAGTGGTTGTAGACGACATCCAGGATGACGGCGAAGCCAGCCTTGTGGGCTTCACGGACAAACGTTTTAAAACCCTCGGGGCCGCCGTATGCCGATTCAATCGCATAAGGATGGGCCGGGTTGTACCCCCAAGAGAGGTCGCCGGCGAACTCCGCAATTGGCATCACCTGCAGCGCGTTGACGCCCAAACGCTTGAGGTGGTCAAATTTGTGTTGGTAGTCGGCGAAGGTGCCCACGTCACTGTCCCCGGGCCGATGGAACGTTCCGATGTGGGTTTCGTAGATGACCAGTTCGTTCCACGCTGGCATTTGAAAGTCATCGCCCTGCCAATCAAAGTTCGGATCGTGGATCACCCCGTTTCCGACGGAATTGGTCACCTTGCGGACTCGCGGGTCGATTCGGGTGAACACGTCTTCGCCACGAGTGATTTGATACTTGTACTCGTCGCCCGGTTTAGCGTTTTCAACAAAAGCGAACCAATGCCCGTTGTCTTCATTGGTCATTTCGTTGGCATCACTTTGCCACTCGTTGAAGTCACCCACGACGCTGACGCGATCGGCATGTGGTGCCCAGACACGAAACGCGACGCCGCGGTCCAGGACAATGGGGCCCATTCCGGCCGCTTGGGTCTGTTCATTCGTCGCTGCCGACTCGCCGCACAAAGTGGAGGGTGCCATTAAAAGGATTCCTTCAAAATGAATCTGTCCGACCCACCACACGACGATCGTCAGTCGACCACGCTGTGATGTTTCTGGAGCAACGACGCTCTGAGCAACTTTCGTGCCGAAATAAGGTGCGGCAATCGTCGTTCCAAGCTTGGTGGCCGCGATGGCTGCCGCGGTCTCGTGTAAACTACGCTCCGCAACACCGCCGTTCGGCCGTGTTTCACCTGGCCAAACGTCATCGAGCTCGCACCGCAGCGAACTTGTTTGAAACCATCGATCCACCCGCCATTTCACCAGTCCTCATGATGCACCACCTGAAACTCCTTTTCCTGCTGGCCGCGACGTTTGTCCTTCCCGCGTCTCGGGGCGGGTTGATTTCTGCGGCGGAGGAATCGTCGTCGCGTCCGAACATCGTGTTCCTGTTCGCCGACGACCAGAACACGTACTCCGTTGGATGCTATGGCAACAGCGACGTACAAACGCCTCAGATGGACCAATTGGCCCGCGACGGCATGGTCTTTGACAACCACTACAACACCACGGCGATCTGCATGGCCAGTCGCTCCAACGTGTTCACCGGCATGTACGAATACAAGACGGGCTGCAATTTCAGCCACGGAAACATGCGTCCGGAGGTGTGGGCAAAGTCCTATCCGGTTCTGCTGCGCCAGGCCGGATACCTGACGGCCTTCGCCGGCAAGTTCGGGATCGAGGTGCAAGGCAAGGGGTTGTGTGAAGACGACTTCGATGTCTGGGGAGGCGGGCCCGGACAGACCCATTACGAAACAGCCAAGAACAAGTCGATGGCGAAGTACGCCAAGCGATACCCCCACTCGACGCTCTCCTACGGGGCTTTCGGCCAAGACTTCATCCGCACCGCCGCCAAGCAGGACAAACCGTTCTGTCTGTCGATCAGTTTTAAGGCTCCGCACAAGCCAGCGTCGCCAGATCCTCGGTTCAATCCCATCTATGAGGGCAAGACGTTCACCAAGCCGGCGAACTTCGGCCGCGAGTTTTCCGAACATCTCTCGCCACAAAGCAAGGCCGGCCGACAGTACCCTCGCTTTACCGAGTGGAAGTACGACACCGATTACGACGGGGAGATGCGGAAGTATCACCAGCAGGTCTACGGCATCGACGTGGCGCTCGGCATGATTCGCGACGAACTGAAGGCCCAGGGGGTCGCCGACAACACGGTGGTCATCTACACCAGCGACAACGGCTACATTTGTGGTGCACACGGCTATGGTTCCAAGGTTCTGCCGATGGAAGAATCCTCGCGCGTGCCACTGATGATCTATGACCCCCGCAGCCCACTCAACGGCAAGCAGATTCGATGCGACCGGTTGACCGGCAATATTGATTTCGCACCCACGATGCTCGAACTCGCCGGCCTTTCCATTCCCGACAACATGGACGGCAAGAGTTTGCTGGGGCTATTGCAGAATCCCAACGAGGGCGGCCATGAACAGATGGCGTTCATCAACGTGTTCGGGCCTCTCGCTACCCACAGCCTGACCTGCCTGACTCGACAGCACAAATACACGTACTGGTGGTTCGGCAACGATCAAATGGACCCAGTCGAGGAGCTGTTCGATACCGAAAACGATCCGCTGGAACTTGTCAATCAGGCCAATCGCCCCGAGCACGCCGCAACGTTGGAACAGATGCGAAAGCGGTACGACCAAGAATTGGCGAAGTGGAAGCAGCAGGCGGTGGATTACAACGAT
>NZ_JBFHKV010000843.1:0-3894 GCF_041595215.1 Stieleria sp.
GGACGGCTCGCGCCGTTCCGCTAACACCACCAGTGAAGCGTTACTTGTTAGCGGTAGGGCACGAGCCCTCCGGTCTTGCACGGTGTTTGCAAGCTGAAACCGGACGGCTCGCGCCGTTCCGCTAACACCACCAGTGCTACGACTCATCAGTCGCGGGGGACTTCGATGCCTCGGATCATGGCCAGCAATTCTTCGTCGACGTCGCGTCCTTCGATTTCGGCTTCGGCGCTTAGCTGAACACGGTGCCGCAACGCCGGGATCGCCACTTCCACCACGTCATCGGGGATGGCGTAGTCGCGACCGCCGAATCCTGCCAGCGTGCGAGCGCATTGCATCAACGCCAACCCGGCGCGTGGCGAGGCACCGATGTGAAACGCCGGCCACGAGCGCGTCGCGCGAACGATTTTGTTGATGTAATCGACCAGTGCATCTTCGACGTTGACCGTTCCGCACAGCTGAATCATCTTCCGCACGGTCTCCGGGTCGGTGATCGTTCGCACCTCGTTTTCCAGCCGTTCATTCAGATTCACCTGCTTGCTGTGCAGTTTCAAGATCTCCGCTTCTTGGGCTTCGTTCGGGTAGTCGACCTTCAACTTGAACATGAACCGGTCCAGTTGAGCTTCCGGCAGGTTGTAGGTGCCTTCGCTTTCCAACGGGTTTTGCGTCGCCATGACCAAGAACGGTTGTGGAACGACGTGGCTGGTGCCGTCGATGGTGACGCGGTATTCCTGCATGATCTCCAGCAGCGCCGCGTGCGTCTTGGCGGGCGAGCGGTTGATTTCGTCGGCCAACAAGAGCTGTGTAAACACCGGCCCGGGGCGAAAGCGAAACTCGCTCTTTTGCATGTCGAACACGGGGGCGCCGGTGATATCCGAAGGCATCAGGTCGGCGGTGAATTGGATCCGGCCGAAATCACAGCCGAGTGCCCGTCCGAGTGTGCGGACGAACAGCGTCTTGCCTAGCCCGGGAACCGATTCGATCAGCACATGTCCGCCGGAGAACAGCGCCGTGAGTGTTCCGAGCACCAGTTCGTCCTGGCCGACGTACAATTTGGCAACTTCGGCCGAGACCGCTTGGTACAGCCTTTCGACCGGTTCGAATCGTTCGCTTTTGCCTTGAAACGCAACCGGATCCGTTGCCGCGGCAGCGGTCGCTATCGAGGCCGCCGTGGAGGTCGTCGGCGCGTTCACGCTTGTGCCATGGGGTGCCAGCAGGTCGTCGGAACCTGATCCGGCTTGTGTGTTTCCAGGAGTCGGGTCAGTCAACGGTCAGCCTCGATCGGGTAGGTCGGAATCGTCTCGACGACGATCAGTAGATTCTGGATGGATTGTACTCGTGTCAACCGCCTTGGCTGTTTCGCCGGGCGGGTCACGATGTGATTCACTGGATGTTTCGCCCGATGTTTCGCCGGGCGGGTCCGCGATCGGTTTTGGCGCCGTCACTTTCGGGGCCATCCGTTTCGGATCGGGAACGTGCAGGTGGAGCGCCGGGTCGGGGGCGTGAACGGGTTCTTCAATCACCCACGGTCCCGATGATTCATCTCGAACGTGTTTCATGTAGTCACTGATCCGACGCCGGGCGAATGTTTCGCCGCCGCGTCGCCGCATCAAGGTGGCCACCGCGGTCAAGTGGTCTCCGAAATGCGTCAAGACGCCGCGATCGACTCGCTTGGGCCGTCCAAAGATCGGCATCAACATCAAGCAAATGACAAAGCCCAAGATCGCGATGTGAAAGGTGACGAAGCTGAGCGGGAACTCGGTGAAAAATTCCGCTCCGGAAGCTCTGGGAACTTCAGTGCCGCGGTCGCTGATCGGCAAGGAGTACGATGCCGTCGCGAAACTCACTTGCGGCTGTGATCCATCGGCCAATAACCGTTCTCGTGGATCCACCCGTTTGGACTGAATCAAGGGCGCGAACGACGTGCGGATCAAACGCCCGGCGAGCGCCTGGTTTTCTGGTTTGGTCAATCCATAGTTGGTCAGCAAAGAGCCACCGGCGACCACCACAACTTGCGAGTTGCCCCAGGCTTTGCTGGTGAGGCGGGCAACGATGGCGTCACCGTCTTCGGACAACACGATGGGCTGGAACTCGGTTTTCGTGGACGTCGGTGTCACATTCTGTCCCATCGGCCAGACCGGCGCCCCCGGGCCAACCGGTTGAAACACGAAGGTTCCCTGCTGTGCCTTGTTTTTGCGATCATAGGCTTCCAGCACCCATTCGACGCGACGCGGATGCTCGGATTCGGCCAGATCGCTCCATGCGTCATCGCGCGCGGCCTCGGAATCCGCCAACACCATTTGGGTCTGCTGCACCTTGGGCTGGATCGATAGCCAACCGTTGGACGGCAGCGCCGTTCGCAACAGTTGCCACTGGTGTTCTTTGATCAGGTTCTCGGCGTATCTCCTGCGATACTCCAGCCGTTGCTCCGGTGGCGCGAGTGGTCGGGCATCACGAAAAAACTCCGTTTCACTGCCGCTATCGGGGACCACATAAATCAGCGTCTTGTCGCCCATCCGCAACCATTGTTCCATCCACCGTGTCGTGTTGGCTTCGATTCCCGTCGGATGCGTCGGCGTCCAGACGATCACCGAGCTGCGTTTGGATCGGTTGGTCAAACGAGTCAAGTCGCGCGCAGCAAAACCAGCGTTGCCAAATGCGTTGCGCAACGTCGTGAATCCATTGACACTGCGTTTGGCCAAAATCCCGACGCTGGGGCCGTAGCTGGTCCGCAAACCGCCCTCACAGCCGACGAGTACCAACAGCAGCAGCACCGGGAGCATGATGCGTTTCATTTGCCCGCTCCGTAGGCTTGGGTGGCCGATTCCAACATTTCGTTTTGCCGCCACAGTTGTTCGAACACGTGGGCGGAAATCTCGTGCCGACCGAAATAAGATTGCTCGAACGCGTCGGCAGTCGCCCGCAACCAGGTGGCGATGGTGTCGTCGTGGTTGCGGGTTTCGCGAACATAGCGCCCATTTGTCTTTCCGCGACTGAGCCGTAGCAGCCCGTTGCGATCCAACAACAGAAGCTGATGGCCGAGCATCAAAATGATCGCCTGGTCGTAACGTCCTTCATGCATCAAGCGTTCGCATTCGGTCCGAAGGTTCACATCCGTTCGCCGCAACTCGGGCGGCAAATGTTTTATGCGTTCCAGGGTCTGTTCATCGGGCAACCCCTTGGCTCGAGAGGCGGCGGCCGCTGACGTGCGATTTTCCATTCGCAATTCCGCTCGCGAGACGACGTAGACCGTGATGCCAACAATCCCCAACACAATCACGGCCAACAGCACCCATCCAAACAGATTGCCCCACGTCAATGAGCTTCCGAACAAACCCGTTGACGGTGCGGATCCGGTGGTCGCCGTGTTGGACGACGGATCGGGCCGATCAATCTTTTTCGGTTTGGGCAACCAGCGGCTCTCGCGATGGACCGAGTCGTCTTGCCGGAGTTCCAGTTCGATGGGCACCAGTTTCCTGGATTCCGGATCGTACCAGGGCGTCGAATCGAGCGACTCGGTCACGCTTGAATCAACCTCGATCGTCGTGGACGATTTTGCAGCGTCGCCGGTTTGGACGAGTGTGATAGCGACGGGACGTTGTACGTTTGGCATCAGCCGGTGCGCGCCAGCGTCCGGGCCTGTCCTCAGATCCGACCCAACCGATCGATTCAACGGTGCAACGCCGGCGTCGGCGACGTGCCCGGTCAGCGACGGTGGCACGACCAGTGCCAGAACGATCACCGTCAGGCCGATCAGGCAACGCTGTGAAGCATTTATTCCCTGCGTTTGACGAGGTGTTAGCGGTAGGGCGCAAGCCCTCCGGTCCCTCATCGTTCCCGAAACACCGGAGGGCTCGCGCCCTACCGCTAAAAAATGCTTCACAGCGTTGCCGATCA
>NZ_JBFHKV010000844.1:0-3890 GCF_041595215.1 Stieleria sp.
CAATGCCCCCCAAAACAGGTCATTTCATCGCCATCGACGGGATCGACGGCGTCGGTAAATCCACGCAAATCCATGGGCTGGAGCGTCTCCTGGGTGAACTCGGCATGGAGTTCCTTACGACACGCGACCCTGGAAGTTCGGAAATCGGTCAACGCTTACGATCACTGTTGCTGGAAAGCCAGCTGACCATGCATCGACGAACCGAGGCGATGCTGTTTATGGCCAGCCGCTGTGAAATGGTTGAAACGACCATTCGACCGACGCTCGCCGCCGGAAAAAGCGTGATTAGCGATCGTTTTTTGTTGGCCAACGTGGTCTACCAAAGTGTCAGCGATGGCCCGACGGGGGTATCCCCGGACTTGCTCTGGCAAATGGGAGAATTGGCCAACGGGGGGGTTCGCCCCGATTTGACGCTGTTGCTGGACATGCCGGCTGAACAAGCGTTGCGTCGGATCGAAGGGCCCACCGACCGCATGGAATCTCGTGGGGCGGAATACATGGAGTCGGTCCGCCAATCGTTTCTGACCGAGCTGCCCCGAGCGAGTCCATTCACTGCCGTGATCGACGCCGCGCGATCGCCTGAGGAAGTGCAGGCGGAGATTCGAAAAGCGGTGGAGAACTATTTGAGCGCGTCGACCTGATCGATCAGCGTTTTGCCACGGACTTTCGTTTCGCCGAAAAACGCGATCGAACGAAACCTCAAGGGGCCACCACCGAGAGCCTTGGTTTCCACTGTCACCGTGCCCTCGTCGCCCTGCACGTTCGCGACGCTTTGACCGAGATGATGGAGTTCGATTCGGTCGGCACCGGGACATTGCAGGCTGACTTCGATCGCTGTCGCGTTGCTGCCGTCATTACCGAACCCGTCGGCCTGTTGGCGTGCTTTGGTGACGGTAGCCGTCGGCGCGGGGTGATCGCCTTGAACGTCGACTTGCGACACAAACGTGACGCGAGGTTCGGTACGATCGAGCCCGGTTAGTGTTGCACGGACGTCGTAGATTCCGGACGTGCCTTCGGGCCAGTTGATGTCAACGGTTTGGACATCCACCGCCCCGGTCAGCGGAACGACTTGAAACATCCGATCATCAATGGACAGTTCCAACGAAGCGGGACGCGACTTGGGGACTTTTAATCGCAGCGAACGACGTGAGATTTTCATGCGCCTTCTGCCGTCGGTGACGAAGCGTGCTTCCACCAGTTCATCGGGCGCTTTTGCGAACGGTTGCGCGAGCGGATCGCCCACGATCAGCAATTGATAGGGTGACGCAACGGATTGATAAAAGGACTCGATCGCCGAAAGTCCCCGGGCGTAGTACCCATAAAGCATCGGTGTGGGAAACTTGTACTGCAGCGAAAAGGGCTCGGCGACCGCACCGCTCGACATCGCGGCGCCGGCACTGAGGAACGCCGTCAACTTGGTTTGGGATCCGATGTCGAATGCCCCGCCGTAACTGGTCAAGTTCTCGGCAATCGACCCCCGCACCAGGATCCATGGCTTTCCCATCACATCGGCCGTCGAGGTGCCGAGCATCAGACCAACGATCGCTCCTTCTTTGAAGGGAACGACGGCATTGAACACTTCGGTTTCGAATCCGTTTTCTTGCAGATAGACGATCGTATCGGCGACGCCCGGAAACCTGGTTTTTGATCGAACGTCTCCGGTCGTGCTGAACGCAAAGCGACCTCGGGGAAACGTTCGATCGCCCTTGCCGGCGCGCAACAGAATCCGAACGGCATCGCTGAGGGTGGAACCATTTGGATGCACGACGGCCAACGAACACGCGCACAAATAGGGGATCCCACCGTCTTTGATTTCCACCGGGCTGCCGGTCAACGTCCACCCCACGCTGGACGAAAACGCTTGCGGCCCCTGCCAAGCGATCGGACTGTCATCAAGATACGGCAGCGCTTTTTGAATCAGTGGGTCGTCGAGATGTTTTTCCAGTGCAGGCGTCTCGGTCAGATAACTGGATGATCGCCAGCCGGCTTTGAGTGCCGCACGAATCATCTCGACCGCCGGTTCCGCTTGCCCATCGAGTGAATACGCCTCGGCCGCACGAAGCGCCAGCGCCGGCATCGTGTTCGGGTGCCCCTCGTGCAGCTTCCTCCAAATAACTGCCGATTCGGCGTACTTTTCTTCCTTGAGCAGTTTCATGGCTGCTTCAAACTCAGACTTTTTTTCTCCCGCAAACGGGTTCAGAAAGTGCCGCTCGAATTTGCCCCGCGCATACAGGTTGGACGCAAAACTCAGGTATCCGGGATCGTCGGCCAAGACATAGCGATAGAAATAGGTCAGGCCCGTGATCGAAGCGACCGGCAACTGGTACTTTTTCGCCGTCGGATCGGTGAGCTTGTCGCAATGCGACGAGATCTTGACGGCGGTCGGAAAGCCCGCCGAATAGGCGATCACACGGGCGACGGGCGAGATCCCCCGCGCATCAATCTCCGCCAACAGCGGTTTGAGAATCTGATCGCGAAACGCCTCCAATTCGACATGAAGGCCGCTCGGGACGTCGCTCAGCACGACCACGTTCTTCGTCGGGATCTTGCGTGCATCGATGTAATAGTTGGCGACGGTCCGCGAGACCATCGAATCACCGTTGACCACCACCACCACATTTTCGCTACTCATCCCCGCCTGAACCGCTTCGACAAACCCCAGCACCGCCAGGGACAAGATCGATGCGATCGCGATGTGGCGAAACGATGTTCGTGGGACGAACCCCGGGGGGAAAGCGACCGGCCGGCGGGGGATCAGGGTTGAAGTCATGCGTAGCTGTTTCCAATCCGCGTCGGTCGGGTCATGGCTGGGTTCATTGACATTGTGATTGGGACGAAAGATCAACGCGATCACAACGGGGGCAACGGTGCAAAAATCGGGACGGGTCGGGAAAGTGTTCGATCCCGGTTCGGTTTCTAACTATTCTACTGGGTGAACACTCCCGTGATTCTCCCGTCGCACCGGGCGATCCCACACGCTCTTCTCGGACCACGACTGATGCCCAAGTCCACCGCGATTGCCCGACTACTGATTGCCGTTTCGACCGCGTTGTTGTTGTCGGTCGCCCCGGCGAAGGCCGATTTTGAAATCTCCGTCGGCAGCGGAACGGTCGATCCGGGCGGCAACCTGTTGTTGGATATTGGGATCGCCAGCGACGCACCGCCGCAGAATTTGGCTGAATTTGAGTTGATTCTGCAGATCACACCGCTGAGCGCCGCTCCGGGCAGTTCATTGGTTTTCGTCGATCCACAATCGGAAACGTTTCTTCAGAACGCCGACTACATCTTTGTGGGCAACAGTGATTCCGTCATCAACGGATTCGATGCGACGCTTGTCTCATCGCCCGTCGAAATCACTGTCAGTGACGGCACCGCGGATTTTTCGAACACGTCGGTCACCGGCGGACACCTGCTGGCGAGCGTTGACCTTGCACATCTTCTCGGCGGGTCATCGGCGGCGGCAACTGCGGGTGACCAATATGGCGTGAGCGTCCGACCGGAATCATTCTTCGCTCAAGCCTCCGGTGACGAGATCGATTTCAGCTTCACCCCGGGCGTCGTGACGGTGGGTGCGGTCGCCATTCCGGAACCCGCTGCGGCAACGATGCTGATGCTCGCCACCTGCGGCGTGATCCTGCAGCGTCGTCGTCGGTAGCACTGACAGCGGTCGTGCTTACTGCCGCAGCTCCCCTTTTCATTCGCCTGCCAGACCTGCCGGGTGTTGACGTCCCTCGCCGTCAACCAACAGCCGCCATAGCAATAGGTGTCCACGCAAATCAGGTGGCCCGAGTCGAGAATCTCTCCGTCTCGATTGGCGGTGTGTCCGACCACCGCGGTCTTGCCGCTTTGATGTTGGGGCGGAATGCCATTGGTCAGCGAATACCAACGCA
>NZ_JBFHKV010000845.1:0-3889 GCF_041595215.1 Stieleria sp.
AGTAGCTCCGAGTGTGGACGCCGAATGACTGATCCCCCTTCCTGGCGCTCGCGTGCAAAGACTTTGGCGCCCGGACGCTCGGCCAAAAAGCAGGCGACCAAGCCAGCCGAAAAGCCGACTGCGAAGCCGCAGGCCGAAAGCACGCCGGAACCACGCGCTGAGCCCCCCGCAGCCGACACGTTGCCCGCAGGTTGGCAGACGCTCGACGCGACGACGGCCATGGAATTGCTGTCGACGAACACCGGATCCCAAAGCGATGCCGTCGATGCCGCTGCGGCCGATGCGTCTGCGGGCAATGCGCCTGACACCGATGCGTCAGACGACCAGGCAACGTCATCGCCGCGCCGACGCAGACGGTTTTCATGGGTGGAATGGACCGGAATCGCGGCCGTCTTGGGATTGCTGATCGCTGCGATGCTGATGTACCTGCAGCGACCTCAGACCGAGCAGTCCGCCGCCGAAAACGCTGCGGTCCTCGCCGAAGCACCTGCACCGCCGGCCGTTGATCCCCCGACGGCCCCCGTCGACCCGAGTCAGTCCGCGTCGCCTGCCACGGCCGCAAAGTCGGCCCCGGCCCCAAAGTCGGCAGGCCCAACGACGGCCAAGTCAATCGCTCAAGATGTCCTTGCCGACGCCGGTGACGGTTCGTTTGCGCTGCAGAGTTCTGGCGTCGTCGCGGAATCGAAAAAGCCTGTTGCTCGCCAGCCCGATCCAACCGTCGAAACTGCGCCCGGCGGTGAACCTCCGCCCTCTAAACAAACAAAACCTTCAGCTCCTCTTCCGCGAGCCCCCAACCCCAACACGCTCATCCCGCTCGATCGCACCCCGATCGAGCATGCCGCGGAAAAACCGATGCGGGCACCGCTTTCCTTGCCGCAGCGTTCTCCCGCATTCGTGTCCTTTGAACGAGTCTATGCGGTCGCTTTCGAAACGCATCAAAACTATCTCGAACAGAAACGGTCGGCCCCGTCGTCGCCCGAGATCGAAGCGCTGTTAGGTGAATGCATTGTGTTGTTCGATCAGTGTCTCGGACGACCGGCCGATGAATCGACGCTTGAACAACGCCATCAAATCGCGTCAACACTCGCGGTCCTCTATTTCGACGCCGGTCACCTGTACGCCGCCGGTGTCTATGGGCTGCACGTGACCCGGTTCGCCGATCCGACGCAACCGGTCGCCAAGGCGGCCGCGACGCTCGCCTTTGCCGCCTTTCAAGAAGCACATCAAGTGCACTACACCGGTGCGGATCGTTCGGGTGACCTGCATCAGCTTGAGCACCTCTGTGATCTGATCGCAAGCCGCGGCATCAAACACCCCCAACTGGACACGATGCGTTTTGCGACCGCTCAGTTTTATCAGCGCGACGGATTCCATCTCAAGGCCGCGCAAACCTACCTCAAAATCCCCAAGCGTTCACCTCTCTACGCAAAGGCTCAGCTGGCCGCCGGCAGAGAGTTCTGGGCCGAGGCGGTGCGGCGTGACAACGAAGGGATCAACAAACAACGTGCCGCGATCGTCAGCTGCGCGGCGAAATACCTGCGCGGCGCCATCGACCAAATCGATCCCAAGAATGAAATCACGGCACCCGTGTTGGCGGGAATGTTTTCGCTCGCCGAGATCTCATTGATGCGTGACGATCCACGGCAAGCGATATCGTTGCTCGATGGAAAACAAGGCGTTGTGGAACTGGCGAAGAAGGGGAAGCTGTCAAAGGAATTCGTCACCGCCGCCGAGGAATGTCTGTTTCAGGCCTATTCGCAATCCGGCGATGTGGAGGGCATCCAGTCGTCGATCGCGGCCTTGTCAAAACGTTACGGCCCTCGCGGCAAGGAGCGGATCGCGAGCCTGCAGACGAAAGTCGCAAGAGACTATGTGGACAACCTGGATCCCGATCAACCGGTGTCGGCCGTTCAAGCCGATCAGCTGGAGACGCTGATGCGATCGATTCTGGATCCCAAGCGGAGCCCCTCGACCAACGTGATCCTATGGGCCGCAGAAACCTGGTCCGAACTGGCAACGCGCGCCAGTGATCAAAACGTCGTGATGCAGTGTCATCGGCAAGCGGACGAATTGCTTCGCCGCGCGTCCGAATCAAACGAGCTAACGACGGCAGAGAAAATGACGCTGCATCTGAAACGCGTCGATCTGGCGCAGCAATCCGGAAACGCCGCGCGAACGATCTCGCTGTTGTCCGAGATCTTGCGTCAATCGCCGGCCGCGATCGAACTGCAGATCATGGCGGCCGAAGTGCTGACCGAAGACGCCAAGGTGACCGGGGACGCCGACCGTTTCGCCGAAGCGATCGCAGGGCGCCGCGACGATGCGATTTGGGGCTGGGCGAAACTGACCAACACGCTGGCGAGAATGCACTTTGACAGCGAAGACAAAACGCGATACCTCGATCGACTGCTCAGTTCCGGTTTTCACCTCAACGAAAGTCGCATCCTTCAGGCTCGGGCGACGCCCCCCGGCGACCAACGGCGTCGTTTGCTGGACGATTCGAAAAAGCATCTGCGACAGCTGATCGCGACGTTTGCCCAATCGTCAGACGAATGGATGGATAAACTGCAAACGCTTGAGACGATGATCGAGCAGAGCGAGCGGTAACGGGTGAGTCTGTGGCGGTTCGGCTATACTGTTCGCTGGCAATCGATTCACATTCCCAATCTTGATTCCGGCTGCCAGAATCACGCCCCCCGCCGATGGGTTGAACATGAGAGACCGAGTCACGAGCGTCGCATCCGCCATCTTCGTTGTATTGGCCGCGTTGAGCAGTGCGACGGATTCCGCCGCCAAGGCCCCGTCACCGTTTGACCCGGCGGCGGCCGCCGATCTACAGGGCGGCTTGATTGTCCAACTGGGCGGTCAAAACACCGATGCCGCCGCACGACTGAGTCAAACAGGTCGATACCTGATTCACGTGCTCGATCCCGATGCACAGGTCACACAATCTGCACAGCGGCGACTGCGTGAGCAGGGGCACTATGGTTTGGCTTGGGCCGAGCACGTTCGCGATCCGCAGCGGCTTCCCTATGCCGAAAACGTGGTCAACCTGATCGTCGTTGCCGGATACAGTGTCCCCACTGCGGAACTGCTACGCGTCTTGACTCCTGGCGGATCGGTCGTGGTTGTCAATGAAGGCTTGGGCGAACCAATCGATTTGAATGCGCCGGGGTTTGCATCGGCTCGCCAAGTCGACTCCGCGCGCGTCCTGCAAAAACGTTGGCCATCCGAGATGGATACTTGGTCTCACTCTCGGCACGATGCCGACGGGAATGCCGTTTCGCTGGACACCGCCGTCGGGCCTCCGCAACGTGTGCGTTGGATCGCCGCGGCGACTTCGGAAGTCGAAGGGATGGTGACAGCCGGCGGTCGAAACTTTTACGGCGGCATCTTGGCGCGCGATAGCTTCAATGGGCTGCGTCTCTGGCACCGTGACTTGAACAACGACGGAGTCAACAATCCCGATGTCTTCAGTCTGCCGAGACTTGCCGGCGATGGATCGCGACCTGTTGCCTCGGACCAAAGGCTCTTCGCCAAATTGAAAGACCGACTGGTTGCACTGAACGCTTCGACCGGCGAGGTGTTGGTCGAGTTCGCAAAAATGAAGTCGCCTCGCGCGTTTTTGTTCGACGGCGTGCGCGTGATTGCCGCCGATGATCAATCGGTACGGGCATACCATGTCGAAACCGGAGCGGAACTGTGGCGGGTCGCAGCAGCCGAACCGCGGAATGTGGTCGCCGATGGCCGGCGAGTCGCATTTCTTCAAGGACGCATCAAACGTGGTGAAAAAGCCGTCGCGGTGGTGTTCGACGCCGAGACGGGAGACGAAATCTGGACACGTGATGATTACCCCTGGTTGATCGAAACGACGCGTACCGTCATCGCC
>NZ_JBFHKV010000846.1:0-3883 GCF_041595215.1 Stieleria sp.
GACAATTCGGCCAGTTGTTCGAAGTCGAACGAGGCGCTGCGGAGGACGTCTGGGTCGCTGTCTCGCAGGATCTGGATCGTTTGTGTGATCAGCTCGTAATAGGGTCCTGCGGAGACGCCGGCCCCGCGGACATAGAGCGGGATCGGGCGGACGAACTCGTTCGGGTAGGGCTGGCATCGCCGGTTTTCCAGGACCGCGACGGGGCGATAGCCGACGAAGTCATTGAGTTCGCGAATCGCTTGATAGACCAAGTCGGACGTTGCGTCCTCGTCGGCCGAGGCGTCCTGTTCGCTGTACAGTCGCAACAGGGATTCTGCGGCCCGGGCCAAGAAGAACCCATTGAACAGGACTTCGGGTTCCTGGTGGAACAGCAGGTCCCGGTGGTAGTCCATGTAGGCCGGCAGCAATTCGCTGAGCAACAGTCGCGAGACGTCGCGTGCCTGAGTGATGTCGGCGAACGCGGACGTCGACTCGGCCAGCGTGGCCAAGGTTTGCTCGATCCAGTTATTGAGCACGAGCCAAGCCGGCGTTCCCGTCAGGGGATTGCCTTGGCTGGCGTGGTAATACGCTTCGTTCCAAAGCGCAGCGATCTTGGGATCGCTGCTGCCGCTGGAGAAATTCAGGTACCCCGCCAACCGCTTGAGCGAATCGCAGATCGATTCCGGTGGTGGAAGATTGGACATGGGGTGGGGGCAGCAAAAAGTAGGGCGACTCACCGAATCAGAGGACAAACAACCGTGGGCGGAATTCGACAGGAACTCGCCCCACGGCGGGGATCACTTTTTGGTCGTCTTTTTCTTTTTGACGCTCTTTTTCTTGGTGCTCTTCTTCGGAGCGGTCACGCTCTTGGCGACGACTTTCTTTGCCGTCTTCTTGGCGGCTTTCTTTTTCGCCGGCTTCTTTGCGGTCACGTCGGCGGCGGCCGCTTTTTTCTTGCTGGCCTTTTTGGCGGCTTTCTTTTTGCCCGCCTTTTTCTGCTTGCCGCCAAAAATGTCTTCCCAATTGTTGGAGTACTTTTCGTTCGTTCCGATACGAAGAATGGTCATAGCTAAGTTTGGTTAGGGAAAAAAGGGAACTGCCGCATCGGCGGCATGACGGATTGGGGAATCAAGGTGTACGGCGTGTCGGCGGATGGACCGACCGGCGGTTAACCGGCATGGATGCTTTTGTAGCGGGCCTGTTTGATTTCGTTGGGGTCCTCGCCCATCCGCTCTCGCAGTCCCCGGTCGTAGACTTCGAAGTTGCCTTCGCACCACGTGACTTTGCCGTCGCCTTCGAATGCAAGGATATGCGTTGCGAGGCGATCAAGGAACCAGCGGTCGTGCGAAGTGACCACGACGCAGCCGGCGAAATGCATGATCGCTTCTTCCAGAGCACGCAGCGTGTCGACGTCGAGGTCGTTGGTCGGTTCGTCCAGCAGCAGCACGTTGCAGCCACGCCGCAACAGTTTTGCCAGGTGGACTCGGTTGCGTTCACCCCCGGACAGGTTGCCGACTTTCTTTTCCTGGTCGGGGCCTTTGAAATTAAATCGCGAGACGTAGGCCCGCGCGTTGACGTTGCGGCCTCCCAGCACGATCGTCTCGGTTCCGCCGCTGATTTCTTCAAACACGGTGTTGTCGTCGGCCAGCGAATCGCGGCTTTGATCGACGTAGCCCAAGTCAACCGTCTCGCCGACGCGGAACTGACCTTCGTCGGCCGGTTCTTGGCCGGTCAGCATTTTGAACAGCGTCGTCTTGCCGGCACCGTTGGGACCGATCACGCCGACGATGCCGCCGGCGGGCAAGCGGAACGACAGGTCGTCGATCAAGACCTTGTCGCCGAATGCCTTGTGGATGTTCTTGCCTTCGATGACCAGTTCACCGAGATGACGATTGGATGGAATCTGGATTTCCAACTCGTCGGGCCGATCCTCGAATTTCTCGGCCGCCAAATCCTCGTAGGCCTTGATCCGCGCCTTGCTTTTCGCCTGGCGGGCTTTGGGACTCATGCGGATCCATTCCAATTCGTTGGCCAACGTGCGTTCGCGCGCCTTGGCCTGGCGTTGTTCCAGCTGCATCCGTTTCTGGCGCGCTTCCAGCCATGCAGTGTAGTTGCCTTCGAACGGAATGCCGCGGCCGCGGTCGATTTCCAGGATCCACTGGGCGACGTTGTCCAGGAAGTAGCGGTCGTGGGTCACCGCGACGACGGTACCCGGGTACTTGGCCAGGTGTTGTTCGAGCCAAGAGACCGATTCGGCATCGAGGTGGTTGGTCGGTTCGTCCAACAGCAGCAAGTCGGGCTGGCGGATCAGCAGTTGGCAAAGAGCGACACGTCGGCGTTCACCGCCCGAGAGCGTGGTCACGGTGGAATCGCCGGGGGGCAGATTCATGACGGCCATCGCCATTTCGACTTGTCGATCGAGTTCCCACAGGTTGTAGGCATCGATCGTGTCTTGCAGCGTCGCCATTTCGTCGCACAGCTTTTGCATTTCGTCGTCGTCGGTGACGTCGCCGAGCAGCATGCTGATTTCATTGAATCGATCGACGATCGCGCGACGTTCGGCGACGGCGGTTTGAACGTTCTCAAACACCGTCTTGGTTTCGTCCAGCGGCGGTTCTTGTTCCAGGTAGCCGACGGTGAAGCCTTTGGTCAGTTTCGCGCTGCCGTCAAAGTCGGTGTCCTGGCCGGCCATGATCCGCAACAGCGTCGACTTTCCGGCACCGTTGGGACCGAGGACGCCGATTTTCGCGCCCGGGTAAAACGCCAAATTGACTTCGTTGAGCACCGCCTTTTGACCGTGCTTTTTCGTCAAGTCTTCGACTTGGTAAATGTATTGCCTGCCCATGCCTTGCTTGTTCCTGTCCTATTCCCACTCGATCGTTGCGGGCGGCTTGCTGCTGATGTCATAGCAGACTCGGTTGACGCCCTTGACTTCGTTGATGATTCGTGTGCTGATCCGTGCCAGCAACTCGTACGGCAGTCGGCTCCAATCGGCCGTCATGAAATCGTCGGTGTTGACGCTGCGGACGGCGATCGCATTGTCATACGTTCGCGCGTCGCCCATCACCCCCACACTTTGGACCGGCAACAGGACCGCAAAGGTCTGGCTGGTCTCGCGGTACAGTCCCGCCGCTTCGATCTCTTCGATCACGATCGCATCGGCGGCCCGCAGCACGACCAGTTTGTCGCGTGTGACTTCGCCCAGGCATCGGACGGCCAAGCCGGGGCCGGGGAACGGATGCCGCCAGACCAGTTTTTCCGGCAAGCCCAATTCCAATCCCAGTCGTCGCACTTCGTCCTTGAACAGGTCGCGAAGCGGTTCGATCAGTTCAAACCCCAGTTCTTCCGGCAGCCCGCCGACGTTGTGGTGCAACTTGATCGTCGCGGCCGGTCCGTCGGGATCGGCGCCGCTTTCGATCACGTCGGGATACAGGGTGCCTTGGGCGAGGAAGTGGGCGTTCTCGATCGATTCGGCTTCCTTTTTGAAGCACTCGATAAAGTCGTGGCCGATGCGTCGGCGTTTTTCTTGCGGTTCGACGACTCCGGCCAGCGACGCGAGGAACCGGTCTTCGGCGTCGACGACGTGCAAGTCGGCTTTGAAGTGATTGGTGAATTCGTCGATCACCAAGGCCTGTTCGTTTTTGCGGAGCAGCCCGTTGTCGATCAAGATACACGTCAACTGGGGGCCGATGGCTTTGTACAGCAGTGCCGCGACGACGGAGGAATCGACTCCGCCGCTGAGCCCGCAGATCACGCGTCGGTCGCCGACGGCGTCGCGAATCTGGCGGACGGTGGCGTCGGCGAAATCACTCAGTTGCCAATTGGGTTCACAGCCGCAGATGCCTCGGACAAAGTTTGCCAGCACCTTTCCGCCCAGCGGGGTGTGCGTGACTTCCGGGTGGAA
>NZ_JBFHKV010000847.1:0-3883 GCF_041595215.1 Stieleria sp.
CCGGTGGACGTGGGGGCTTTGGAAAGCAGCGTCAGGTAGCGATCCAGGCTGGTTGCGGTCAGCAATCTGGTCCGAGCGGCTTCGTCGGCGGCGACATGAAATCGCTTCGCCGTGCCCAGCCGTTGAAGTTTCAGCAAGCAGCCCAGGAAGGTGCTGTCCAGGTATTCACACCCCAGTAAGTCAACGGTCACGGTCGCATGGGGATCTTCGACCAGGCATCCCTTGACGAACTCCGCAAACGCCGGACTGTGGGTCGCAGTCCCCTTTCCCTGGACACGGACCACAAAACCATTTCTGGTTCGCGAGACACACAGATCGCAGCGTAACGTCATCGGACCCACCTCCGCCAAGGAATTTCAATCGCTCCGGCAATTGGCAAGCCTAACAGAGTTTTTTGATGGCGGCAAATTTTGTGAACGGAGCGAACATCCAGTCCCACTCGGCGAGCACAGTGCTGAGCCGCTTTTCTTCGGCACCGATCCGCCACCACCGCCCATCGGAGTGGCTATGATACTGCCGATTGTTACCGCCAATTCACTGGAAGGCCGTTTGAATGTTGGGCATCTATCTGTTGTGTCTCTTCTTGATCTGCCTGACCGCGATTATCGCTCTGCCTGCGGAGGTGCGTTCGTTGATGAGCGACAACTGCCGGAATTCGCGTGGACGCTTGAAACCTCGCTACGTCGCGCGTGAGATGCTTTCGCTGGCCAGGTTTTACGCCCAAACGTTGTTTGCCGCGTCGCTGATCGCTTGCGTCGCCCTGATCGCCGCGGTGTTCATCGACGATTACATCAAGTTGGACATCATCGCCAAGGCGGTGGGGAAATTTGAGCCGGATGCCGCGGCGTGGGAGGCAAGTTTGAAGGCTGGCCCCAAGAGCGTCACCTCGCAGTTCACGCAACACCACATGATGCAAGGTGGAACGCGAGCCAGCGCCAGGACGCTGATGCTGACGTTGTGGAGACTGGTTCCGTTGGCGACCGTTCTGATCTTCGCCGCCCTGCTGCTCTGCATGCGATTGATGTCACAAAGTTTCAATCGCGCAATTCGAGACCTAGTACGCGAAGAATCGGCGCGCGATTTGAGACGCATTCGACGTCGCTATTTACAAAACACCGCTCAGTCGCAACTGCCCAATTGACGCTGCGATCCAGCTGACGCAGCTACCCAGCTGACGCAGCGGCCCAGGTGACACCCGGGCCGCATCGATGACAATGAACGCACTTAGTTCTTGAAGAACTCGTGCTTCGGATCGCCGGCGCTGATCAGGTAGGCGACCAAATCCAGGATCTCGTCTTGGGTCATTCGGTTGAACAGCCCTTCGGGCATCGCCGACGTCTTGGAAACCATCATTTCTTCGATCGTCTTGCGGTCGATGTTGACCCGGTCATTGGGATCGGTCAGATCGGTGTTGATCGTCATCGAATCACCGTTCAGATTGACCACCACACCGACGTGGATTCGACCGTCGTCGGTCAGGACCTTGACCGCCGAGAACTGGTCATTGATCACCTTGCTGGGATGGATCACCTGGTCCAACAAGTCGTGCGGCGAGTAGCGACGTCCGGCCGAGGTCAGGTCGGGGCCGGTCATGCCGCCTTGGTCGCCGAAGCGGTGGCAGGCATAACACCCCGTCGCGGCGAACATTTTTCGACCGTTTTCAAAGTCGCGCTGCTTCAATCCGGTGCGGGCGGCCGCCGACAACTCTTCCAGCGTCCACTTCTTCTCGGGGCGACCCTCAAAGATTTGGCCCAAGTTTTCCAACGCCGACTTCTTGACCGGCTTTCTCGCCAACAGTTCCGCCATCTCGGCTTTTTGCGTTTCACTCAGCGAGGCGACCGCATCGTCGCGAATGAACTGAATGAACTGATCGAAACTGGCACCGCCTTTGTAGTTGGCCGCCTTCAGGAACCACTCGAAGTACGCGGTGTGCAACTCGGGCGTCCAGCCGGCCTTCAGCATGCGGATCGAACGAGCGTATTGCATCTGTTCTTCTTGCGTGGGCGCGTCCTGGATCAACGCGATCGCCTTCTGGGCGACGGTCGGCGATTGCAGCCAGGCAAGCGTCTCGCACAACAGCCAATTCAATTCCGGAGTGGACGCGGGAAACAGCGGGTCAAACTTGGCGATCAAGCGATCGATCATGGCGTCATCGGGTCGGCCGAATCGATTCAAAATGATTTGCGTTGTCCGGTGAAGCGTCAGTTGCTGCGTTTCGTTCAGGCTTGCCACGTCGATCGAGAGCACCGCGTTGAGCAGTTTCTCTCGCATGTCGGTGTCAACTGCGGCAGTCGAGTCGTCGCGGTGTTGGGGGCAGACGCCGGTGACGCGAGCCAGGGCAAGCAGGGCTTCGACTTGTTTCGCCGCGTCCGATTCGTTCAACGCTTTGTCGGCCCATTGATCGGTCGGTTGGTGCTCGATCGCGGTTCGGGCGGCGAATCGAATGAAGCGATCTTGATCGTCAAGGTACGGCCAAGCGACAGAGATCGCCTGGGGGTCTTGTTGACCGTGGAAGGCTTCCAGCATGTATCGCGTCTGGCGGGCTTTGCTTTTCGTCGCCTTTGCTTGGACGGGTTCGGTCGACTGATCGCCGACATAGGTCACGCGGTACAGGCCCGATTGCACACGTCGCCCGCCGATCGTGAAATACATCGCACCGTCTTGGGGACGGATGATGGCATCGGTGATCGGCAACGGTGCACCGGTGACGAACTCTTCTTTGGTTGCGGTGTAGGACGAGCCGCTCGGTTCCAAGTGGATCGCGTAAAGCTTTCCCCAACTCCAGTCGAGTGCGTAGAGTGCGTCTTGGTACTTGGCGGGGAACTTGGCGCCGTAGCCGAACGTCATGCCGGTCGGAGACCCGGGGCCGATGTCAAGCACGCCGGGCAGGTTGTCGGCGTAGAACGGCATGCGTTTTCCGGCACCGTTTCGCCAGCCGAACTCGGCGCCGCTGGTCACCAGACAAATACGCGTGGGGCGATACCACGGCGTGTTGAAGTCGTACTCCATGTCGGCGTCATACGTGAACAACTCGCCGTCACGATTGACCGCGGCGTCGAACACGTTGCGAAATCCGGACGCGTAGGCTTCGAAGGTTTGTCCGTCGGGCGTGACACGGTAGATGATGCCGCCGGGGGCGAGCACGCCGCGGTTGTGCCCGCGTCCGTCCGGCATGCTGGGCAACAGATGGTCTTCGCCCCAGACCTGACGCACCGGTGAGCTGTCTGCCAGCGGCGGCGGAGTCGTGTTGTTGCCGGTGACCAGATACAGCGCTTTTCCGTCGGGGGTCGGCATCACTGCATGAACGCCGTGATCGCCTCTGGATTTGACTTCGTGAAGCAGTTCAACCTTGTCCAGGGAATCATCGCCGTCACTATCACTGACCCGGTACAAACCGGAGGGGATTTTTTGTTCGTAGTCGTTGACGCCGACGTACAGGGCTCCGAAGGCCCAGACCATTCCATTGACCGCTCGGATGTCGGCCGGAACTTGTTCGACGTCCGCCGCTTGCAGGGTTTCGCCAGCTGGCGGCGGCGTGATGCGATACAGGCCGCCGAATTGATCGCTGACCAGAATTCGGCCCTTGTCGTCGGTGCAGAGATTCACCCACGAGTCCTGCTCTTCGCCGGCTACCGAATACAGCAACTCCACTTCAAACCCTTCGGCGGCCTTGATCCGATCGATCGGAGTTGCGGTGTTGCCGCCGATGGCCGGACCGCCGCTGGTGGGCCGAGTTCGTTTCGCCGGCGTTTTGCGTGCCTTGGCCTTGTCCTTGGCCGCACCGTTCTGGGCAGCGGCATCGGGGACGAACATGGCAACGCAGAGTAGCGACAGGCAGATCGCAGCGATACGCCGGCCGGTCGTCAGCGCGGCGGGGGAGAGG
>NZ_JBFHKV010000848.1:0-3878 GCF_041595215.1 Stieleria sp.
ACAGGGCTCCCGAGGCCGTCTGTTTACTCAGGCTCGATTCCAGCCGCGTGAGTTGCTGTTGGTAGAAATTTTCGCCGCCGCCGGCAAACTCGTTGTTGAGCACCCGGTCGTTGTCTTAGTGAAACAGGTCGCCGTTGACCTGCGCATCAAATTCGCTCAGCGCCGCTTCGACGCCGCTGGTCGGATCGGTTGCCTGAATCGCCGGTCCATAAATGGTCGGCGTTAATCCCGGCGTTTGTACCACACGGGCACCCAGGTCACGCAGCACTGTGGAGTTGGCCAATGCGATCTGAACCGCCTGATCGATCGTCAGATCCCAGGGCTGGGGTGCCGCGGTCCCGGGCGACGCAGCCTCACGAATGGAGAACGGCGTGTTGGCACCGAGCGGGGCATCGCTCTGGACCACGTCGTTCAGATTCGGCTGCGCGATCGTGACCTCCGCCAAAATGCTCGACACCGCCGCAGACGGCACCGAAACACGGGTCGCGCAACCGACAATTGCCAGCAGGGAGATCGCGCAAAGGCTGTAGTTCGTGATGCTCCTACACGTCATCGGAGGTCTAATTGTTTCCGTAGCGTTTGCGAATCGTTCCGTGGTACGATGGTAGCCCCGTGTCGTAGATCGGCATCAAGACGGCCGAAATAGATTCTGTTTTCGGCAAAGACGCTCTTTTTGATACATTCGCAATAGGCGACCTAGACCCCCTATTTTATCGTAAAGGTCGATTTCAATTGGCAGACAGTGTGACGTCCTCCCCGGAACAATGCGGCGAAGAGTGGGGCGAGATCGAGCAGTTTGTTGCCGAGATTTCCGAGCTTTCCCAGGCTTCCGATTCACTTCACGCGTTCGCCAGCGAAGCACTTGAGCGAACCGTTGAACTGCTCGGTGCCTCCGGCGGCAGTGTTTGGATGGTCGACGACGCCGCAGGGTTTCAGTCGCTGTGCCAGGTGAAGGTCGACTCGGACTTGCCGGATGCCGCTTTGATCGCTGGTGAACACCACACACGATTGTTGCGTTCGGTGCTCGACAGCAGTCGTCAGCAGTCGGCCGCATTGCCCCACACCACCGAACCGGGCGACCGGCCCCAGAGAACTCCGTCACGGCGCGGCGGCGTCCACGAAACGTACTTTTGGACCGGTTCACCGCTGCGGATGGACCGGGGCGTGATCGGCGTCCTCGAAGTCGTTCAATCCAACTCGGTCAGCCCCGCGGCGCGAACGGGAAGCGAACGGCTGCTGGCAATCGTCGCCGATTTGGCGGGCGACTTCTTGCGGCGACAGCGGCTGAAAGATCTTCAATCGGCGGTCGATCGCTGGCGTCAATATGAAGCGTTGTGCCAGCGTGCGCATGCGAGTTTGGACTTGCGCGACACGGCGTATCAATTGGTCAACGACGGGCGCTGGTTCATCGGCTGTGACCGGGTCAGTTTACTGGTTCCCCTGCGTGGTCGCTTGACCGCGATGGCGACCAGCGGCGTCGACACGCTCGATCGCCGCTCGGACCTGGTGCGTTCGATGGAAGAACTGGCCAAAGCGGTCGAGCCCTCGCGACAGTGGTTGCGTTACCGGGGGACGACCGATCAGTTCCCGCCTCAATTGGAACGCCCCCTGTGTGCGTTTGCCGACGATTCCCACTCGCAATCCATCGATGTGGTGCCGCTGTTGGCGGCGAGCGACGTCTCGGGCGATGCGGCGGGCAATGCGGCGGGCAATGCGACGGAATCACTGGTCGGCATGTTGGTATTGGAAACATTCGACGCTTCGAACAACCCGGATGCGGAAGAGCGGATCGTTCGCATCGCCAACCTCTGCAGTTCTGCGCTGCGCAACGCGATCGACTACCAATCGCTGCCTATGCTGTCGTTGGCTCGTTGGCTACGCCGGACGATCCGTTATGGCGGACTGCAACGACGAAAACTGGTGATCGCCACGGTGGCCGTGGTGCTAACGATCTTGGCGCTGCGGGTGATTCCGGCGACCCACTACGTGGCAGCCGAAGGGGAAGCGCAACCGCTGATCCGACGCAATATCTATGCGCCCGTGGATGGTGAAGTGGTCGAGGTGCGTGGCGGGCACGATGAATCGGTCACCGCCGACCAGATCCTGGTGGTGCTCCGCAGCCGAGATTTGGAACTGGAACTGGAACGGTTGCAGGGCGAGTACCAGACCACAGAGAAACGATTGTTGGCGATCGCGTCGGCGCGTGTTCAAACCGGGTTTAACGAGACGTCCGCGCGAATTCCAGGTCAGTTGGCTGCCGAAGAACAAGAATTGAAACAGCAACTGGCGAGTTTGCAGACCCAGATCGCGTTGGTCCGCAAACAGCGCGACAGCTTGGAAGTACGCAGTCCGATCGGCGGGCGAATTCTGACCTGGGATCCCGAAGACTTGTTGGCCGATCGCCCCGTCCAACGGGGGCAACTGTTGGTCAGCGTCGCGGACCTGTCCGGCCCCTGGGTGCTGGAATTGTTGGTCCCCGATCGCAGCGCCGGCCACGTGATCTCGGCCCAGCGAATCGAGGACGCCCCCCTGGACGTTTCGTTCACACTGGCGACCGGCAGCTCACCGACGTATCGTGGCAGCTTGAAGCAGATCGCCGGACGCACCGAAGTGCTGGACCAACAACAGGCTTCGACTCGGGTACTGGTTTCAGTGCCGAGCGAAGCGGTGGAGTTGCTGCGACCGGGAACGACGATCAAGGCGAAATTCGATTGCGGCCGTCGATCGTTGGGCTTCGTCTGGCTGCACGACCTGTTTGAGACGGTCCGAGGATGGATTTTATTTTGAACCTGTTGAATCACGAACGGGATAGACGGATGAAGAACGGGAAACCGATCGGCATGTTTCACCTGGCCTTGTGGACGATCATGCTCGCATCCACTTCCGTCGTTGCCTCGGCCGAAACGATCGGGGTGGATTCGGTGCTGATTCGATTGATCGATCAAGTCGACGTGCCCGCTCGGGCGGTCGGCTCGCTGGTCCAGGTCCATGCATCGGAAGGCAAGCTGGTCGAGAAGGGAGATCTGCTCGCACAAATCGACGACACCGAAGCCCAGTTGGACTACAAGCGTGCGACGTTTGAATTGGACATCGCGATGCGCGACGCTGAAAACGATGTCGCGGTCCGATCGGCCATGAAGACACGGGTCTATTCACAGGCCCATTTCGATCGACTGGTGCGAGCCGACGCCGCACAGCCGCGAAGTGTTTCTCAGTCGGAACTGGAAAAGGCGCGACTGGATGCGGAACAGGCGGAAATTGAGATTGAAAAAGCGCGCAGCGAACTCCAAAACGCCAAGACGAAAAGAGACTTGATGGCCAACGCGCTCGCCATGGCTGAACGAAACATCGAGGTGCGGCGCATTTTGGCGCCGCAGAGCGGAGAGGTGGTCGAAGTGTTGCGTCACGTGGGAGAGTGGGTAACGCCCGGCGAAAAGATCTTTCGCATCGTCAGCATCAAACGATTGCGCGCAGAAGGATTTGTCCAAGCGAGCCAGGTCACCGAAGCGTTGAAGGGAATGCCGGTTCGGGTCGTGCCGCACGACGAACACGATACCGCGCAGTCCTATTCGGGAACGATCGTGTTCGTCAGTCGCGAGATCGACCCGGTCAACGGCCAAGTTCGTATCTGGGCCGAGGTCGACAACCACGACGGACGATTGCAACCCGGCCATCGCGCTCGAATGTCGATCATCACGGATTGACCCTGGGGTGCCGCGGAAAAGGGGTCAGGTAACAAAAATGCGAAGCACCCGTCGGGCCATTGGGTTTTTGGTACCTGACCCCTTTTCCGCTCGACAAACGCAACCCTTCATTCAAATCGGAACAGAGCACCAGGGAGACGAGCGAAGTGTCGACCGACAGTGAATCATCGGCGG
>NZ_JBFHKV010000849.1:0-3874 GCF_041595215.1 Stieleria sp.
AGCCGAATTCAAGCAACGCGCCCTCGACGCGATCGCCGATCTGCCCACCGGGGCAGCCAAAAACTGCCTGATCGAAATCGCCGAGTTCTCGATCCAACGCTCGTTTTGATTGGGATGTTGAATCGTTACAGTAGCGTCCCCGTGAATCGCCGCTCAAGGAACATCAATGAGGGGCCGCTCGCGCTGGCGCGAACCTAATGCCACCTACTTTCAAACCAACCGGCGTGTTGTTTGTTAGCGGTAGGGCGCGAGCCCTCCGGTCTTTCACGGTGTTTCCAAGCTGAAACCGGACGGCTCGCGCCGTTCCGCTAACACCTTAAGCCGAATGTCGGCGGCATGACCCCGAACGGGGTCAAAGCCATTCGCCGGAGGTGAGCGCAGCGACACCTCCGGACATCCGGGCACCCCTCTGATGCGACCCCGAAGGGCGTCGAAGCAAATCACGCCCGAGCCCTCAGACCCGGCCGGTTGTCCCGCGCGCAAGCATCCCGATCAATTCGTTCAGCAAGGCGAACTGCGCCGCCGCCGGCGAATCGATTCGCTGCGACCCCGCCGGGGTCGAGAAGAACTTCGCGACGGCCTTCCCGGAGGTTGCGCTGCGCTGACCTCCGGCTACTCGCTGTAATCCCTTCGGGATACCGGATTCGCTGACTCTCTCCTTTGACACTCAACGAAGTGTTTCTTGTTAGCGGCAGGGCGCGAGCCCTCCGGTCTTTGACGGTGTTTTCGAGCTGAAACCGGACGGCTCGCGCCGTTCCGCTACCCCCTTCAGAGGCAAAGTAGCGGTAGTGAGCTTTAGCGGAGCCTTTGCCCGACTTTCGTCCGCTCGATCGTCTTGATGCGATCGGTCTGACCTTCCAGCCAGTAGCGTTTGCCTTTGGGGGCCGAGAGACGCTGCAGATGGGGTCGGCGGATCATTTGGACCGAGCAGGGGGCGCTGGCGTCGGAGCGGATTTCGACTGCGGTATGTTTGTCGGTGCCCCATTGTCGCAAACGCCTCAACAGCGGCGGGGCGAGGGGCTCTTGGCGACTCTCTGCACGTGCCGCGACGACCGACTCGTCTTCGCTCATCACCAGCAGCCGACGGAGATCTTCCATCCGCATCTCGGCGTTCGATTCCTGGATGAACACCAACTCTCCGGTTGCCCGTTCCAGTCCGGTTTGTCCGGCCGCTTCCATCCCGCGCGGCCGGTCGTGTCGGGCGATCCGAACCTGGGGGTACTTGGCATGCAGCTCTTCTAAGACGTCCCGCGTTTCATCGCGGCTGCCGTCGTCGACGACAATGATTTCGGCGACCTCGTCGGTCAGATCGACCAGGCCTTCCAGGACGTGCTCGACCCGCTGAACGATCTCATGTTGCCGATCGCGAACCGGCAGAACGATCGATAGTTTTGTCGGTGACATGGCGGAAAACCCCGAAACAGCAACCATTGGACAAGAAAGTGTAGGTTGCTTATCGTCCGCGCCGCGGCGGTGCCTTCAGCGGCCGGGCCCGGCGAAACGATTCGGCCAGGGCGGCGTGTCAGTCGTTCCGTTTACTACGAATCTGCCTATAATCCTCGCTGCAGACCTTACCCTCTTTCCCCCCGGACAACTTGCCGTGATCGACGTCTCCGCCGCAGTGGACTTTTCTCGGGGCGCCGACGGTTTATTGCCGGCGATCGCGCAAGATGCCGACAGTGACCGCGTTCTGATGATGGCCTGGATGAACGAAGACGCGTTTCGGGAGACGCTGGCGACCGGTCAAGCCGTCTATTACAGCCGCAGCCGCCAAGCCCTGTGGCGCAAGGGTGAAACCAGTGGGCATCGCCAGCGCGTCAAAGAGATCCGAGTGGATTGCGACCGCGATACGATTCTATTGCGAGTCGAGCAGGTCGGAGCGGCCTGTCACGAAGGATTCCAGAGCTGTTTCTTTCGAGCGGTCGATCCCGACGACGCCTCGCTCTCGATCGTCGACACCCGACTCGTTGACCCCAACGAGGTTTACGGGAAAAAAAAGTAGGGCATGCTACTTGCCTCGGAAACAGCGGACCACGCCGTCATCATCAGCGACGAACAGTTCGGTATCGGTGACGGCGACCCCGGCGACGAAGCTGCCGCGAATCTCGTAGCTCCACTTCAACGTCCCGTCGGCCAGGGAGAGTCGCAGCAGCCGTCCGTCGGTCGCGGGAATCCACACGTCGTTACCGGCGATCACCGGAGACGCATCGGCGAACCGCCGCAAGGTGTGTCGCCAGATTCGCTTGCCCGTCTTCAAGTCGATCGCATCGACTTGCTTTCGCTGGCTGCTGACGACGGCGATTTCCCCGGAGATCGCGGCACTGTTGCGATACTCTTGAGCTTGCAACGGGTCTTCGTACCGCCACAACTGTTTCTTGTTCTTCCAATCAAAGGCGAACACCGAACCGTCGTGGGTCGGCAGGATGGCCAGCTCACCGCGGACGGCGGGCGTGCTTCCGGTCGGGCCTTCCAGCGGCATCCCCTCCCCATCGGCCTTGCCCGTTTTTAAATCGACCACGTGCAGTTTGGCATCACAACCGCCCAGGAACGTCCGATCGCCCGCGATCGTGGGGGAACATTGGATCTGGTCTTCGGCGGCATAGGTCCACACCGGCTCTCCGGTCGCCAGCTCGAAACAGTACAGCTTGCCGTCCTGGCAGGCGACCAGCACCTTGTCCTCGTAAATCGCCGCCGAGCCGCTGATCTCGCCGTCGGTCGTTTGGGTCCACAACTCACTGCCGTCCTTGACTGACAAGGCGTACACGTTGCCGTCGTAGTCGCCGATGACCAGCCGGTCGCCGGCGATCACGGGCGAGGCCAGGAATCCGGTCTGGTAGTCTTTCCGCCAGCGTTCCTGTCCGTCGCGACGAGCCAGGCAGTAGATTTTCCCCATCACATCGGCGACGAACACCTGGTCGCCGATCACGATGGGAGTCGACTCAATCGCCTCATCGGCCTTGAATTCCCACGCCACCTGCAGTTCGTCGGGCAGCTGTGCCGTGGTCGCCCCCGACCCGGCGGCGTCGCCACGGGGGAAGGCCCAGTCCGAAGCCTGTGCTGCCCCCCGGCTCGCGGTCACCCCGATCACGACGAAAATCAGACTGATCACGGAGATTCGGATCGAGGAGGGCAAAGCGAACATCCATCGCGTTTTCGAACTCATCATTTATGACCTGCTGTGTGCTTTGTCCGTGCTGTATTTGTGGCAGAAGCGTTGGATCGACCCGACCGGCCGTTCCTCAGGGGAATTAGACTACACCCCTGCTCGTTGCATTCGGTGCGATCTATTATACGCGGGCGGCACTCCGGGCAGTAAACTCGTCATGGAGCCCACCTCCCATTGCCGAGGCCGCCTCCAGCAGTCCATCACCACTTTCCTCGTACTTCAATACCCTATGATTTGTGTCAGTCTCGGTCGCAGTCGCCACACTCGGATGATTGGCGAACACAAGCATTTGGTCGAACAAGGCGCCGAACTTGTGGAATTGCGGCTGGACTATGTCGGTCGAGCCGTCAATCTGAAACGCCTGATGGACAATCGCCCCGGCCCGGTCGTGATGACCGTTCGACGCCGTCAAGACGGGGGGCGTTGGACCAAGAGCGAACAAGACCGACTGATGCTGCTGCGATCGGCGATCGTCGCGGGTGCCGAATACGTCGACATCGAAGCCGACGTGGCATCTCAGATTCCGCGGTACGGCAACACCAAACGAATCATCAGCTACCACGATTTTTCCGGCACGCCGGACAATCTGGAAGAGTTGCATGCGGCGATGGCCGAAGAAGACGCCGACATCGTCAAAATCGCCACCATGGCAAACTCGTTCGCCGACAACGTGCGGATGTTCGACCTGATTCGCAACGCCAAACTCCC
>NZ_JBFHKV010000850.1:0-3871 GCF_041595215.1 Stieleria sp.
AGCCATTTCAGCGGACGAACGATCGAAAACAATCCCCACGGATGGCAGCGCGAACCCACGGATATAACCCACGGATATTTTGCACTCTGACATCCGTGGGTTCGCGCTGCCATCCGTGGGCCCAGTAATCGTTGCATCGTTCGGCACGCTACAGTCTGACGCCTTTTCCGCTCGACAGACGCAACCCCAACATTAAATGTGGCCAGAGCTCTAGCGAACATCCAACGGCGGCGGGCGTCGGCCGAGCAGGACGTCAAATTCCAATGGTTGGCCGTCGCGGATGACGCTCAGGTGAATCGCCGTGCCGGCCATCGCGTTTCCGATTAATTGCATCAGATGATCGACGTCACGCACTTTTTGGTCGTCCAGCGAAATCACCAAGTCTCCCGATTTCAACCCCGCCCGCGCGGCACCGGAACTTTGGTCGGCCAGTGCAGCGATCATCGCGCCGCGAATGCGGTGGTTCTGGCTTTGTAGCTGGTCGTCGGGAACCTCGACCAGTGAAACGCCCAGCCAGCCCCGCTCGATCGATCCTTTCTCACGCAGCTGCAGGTAGATTTTTTTGGCGATGCCGCTGGGGATGGCAAAACTGACGCCCTGGTAGGTGTCGCCCACGATGGCGGTGTTGATGCCAATCAATGTGCCCCGTGAATCGACCAGGGGGCCGCCGCTGTTGCCGGGATTGACCGCCACGTCGCTTTGCATGAAATCTTGATAGCGGTCTTTGGCGCGGACCACGCGGTGTTTGCCGCTGAGGATGCCGAAGGTGACGGTGCGGTCCAGTCCGAAGGGGCTGCCGATGGCCCAGACCGGAGAGCCGACTCGAATCCGCTCGCTGTCGCCCCACGGGATCGGCATCAAACGATCGGCGTTCACTTTCAGCACGGCCAGGTCGGTCAGTTCGTCGGTGCCGATGATCATCGCATCGACGGTTCGGCCATCGCTGAGCGTGACCGAGATCTGGTCGCTGCCGGCGACCACATGGCGATTGGTCAGGATGTAGCCGTCGGCATCGACCACCACTCCGCTGCCCTGGTCGGAGATCAAGATCGCCGGCGCACCGGGGACATCGTGGTGGGCGACCGCTTCGTGTGCGGTGCGATGGATGTCGATGTGGACGACGCTGGGTCCGGCCGCCGCGTTGACCATCTGGTAGGCCTGGCTGAGCGTGTCGAGCGAGACGTTTTTCAATCCCTCGCCGGCGACTTCGAATTCGGCCCGCAGCTGTCCGCGATGTTGTGCGTACCGGATCTCTTCGACAATCCCCGGCAGGATGTAACGGGCTGCAGCCAACATCACCAGCACGGTCACCAGCATCACCATGCCGTGTCGCACCGGGTCGCTTCGCCGCGCGTGCTGACGGTGTTTCGTCGCGGTCGAATGCAGGTCCGATTCGTGGCTGACCACGATGTCCGACACATCGATGTCGGTGATGTCGGCGCACGATTCCTGGGAGGCACTACCGAGTGAGACGGGCTGGGATGGAACGGGTGGGGGTGATGTGCCGAAAATGAACCGGTCGGAAAGGGTGTCGTCCGACGCCGTTCCTGCTGCGTCCTCTATGGTCGCGTCGTCATCAGTCGCATCTACGTCGAGATCGAAGTGTGGTCGGGCGGGGCCTGACGTTTTGGGGTGAAAGCGATGGAAGATCACGGTCCGGGTCGGCTCGGGGGCTTCGCTCTCAAGCCGATGCGTCATCGGCGTGGCGGACGGTTCGTCGGCGCTGGAACCACTTGGCGAGCCACTTTGCGGGGCCGCCTGCGTGTCCTCGACCGACGGCAGGCGTTCGGGTTCGAGCTGGTCCTGAGGTAGCAGGTCGCTGTCGGGGGTTTGCGTCGTTGAAATCTGGATTTCGGCAATCGGGATTTCGTCGGATGGCTTTTCAGCCTGCGGGCCTTCTGGCGGTCGATCCATAATGGAGCTCGGTCCCACACGCAAACGGACGGAAGTTGGAATGGCCCTATTCTAGCGCGACAGGATTACCAATCGGCAAGTTTTTTTGACGAAAACGCGACCAAATCCCTCCCGGCGGGCGGAAAAACCGGTCCGGGTGGCTCGCCTTCGGCCCGGGTTTGCGTGACAATTGGCGGGTGTTTCCCGGCGACGTACGACCGCACCGGGGCCGTCCAAGGGCGGTCCGTGGCCGCGGGTGTGCGACGCAATCAAAATTGACCGCCTCTCTGTCTTTCTCGGATTCGAATCCCTTATGGCTTCTTCAGCGGCACGTGATCTATCGTCGGCTCGCGAGACGATTTACCAGGCAATCTCCGCCATTCGTCTGATCGATCCCCACACCCACATCAACCCGTATTCGCCTGCCTCGAGCACGCTGGCGGACATTCTGGGTTACCACTATTACACCGAGCTGGTCCACTCGGCGGGGATGCCGCGACAGGAGATCGAGGAGCCGGGGATTTCGCCCCGCGAGCTGGTCGGCCGCATGGTTCACGGTCTGGGCAACATCACCAACACCGCCAATTACCACTGGTTGATCCAGATCTGTCGCGAGTTTTTTGATTTCACCGATGACGCGATCACGCCGGACAATTGGGAGTCGTTGTTCGACACCGCGGAAGAAAAGATGAACGGCGCCGGTTGGGCGCAAACCGTGTTGGACAAAAGCAACGTCGAAGCGGTGTTTCTGACCAACGACTTCGACGATGAATTGGAAGGCTTTGATTCGAGCACCTACATTCCCTGTCTACGCACCGACGACCTGGTGTTTCATCTGGCCAAGCCCGAAGTCCGCCAACGTCTGGAGCGTTGCAGCGGCGTGCCGCTCGATGGAACCTTGTCCTCGCTGCGGGCGGCCCTGGAGCAACGTTTCGAACACTTCGTCGCGCACGGCGCACGTGCCTGTGCGATCTCCATCCCGCCGAGTTTCCAACCCTCGATGGTCGGCGACGGCGAAGCCCAAAACGCACTCGACCATGTCCTGCGCCACGACAGTCAGTCCGAAGCGTCGCAACGCGACTCGCTCTCGCGGCGCGTCTTTTGGACGCTCGCGGAATTGTGTGATCAGTACGGGTTGCCATTTGATTTGATGATCGGTGTCAACCGAGGCGTCTATCCATCGGGGGTTTACCAGGGACAAGACCTGTACGACAGCCGGGTTTCGTTGATTCAGTATCGCGAGTTGTTCAACGCGTTCCCCAAGGTCAAGTTTCCGATCTCGGTGTTGGCCAGCGTGACCAACCAGGAATTGGTCAGTTACAGTTGGATCTTTCCCAACGTGTTGACCAACGGGCACTGGTGGTACAGCAACACGCCGTCGTTTATCCATCGCGATGCGGCAGCCCGCTTGGAAGCGGTGCCACGCAACAAGCAAATCGCCTACTACAGCGACGCGTACAAGTTGGAATTCGTGTTGCCCAAGTTTGACATGTACCGACGCATCCTGGCACGCGTGCTGGCCGAAGAGTTTGTCGGCGAGAACGGATGGAGTGAAGAGAAGGAGATTCAATTGGGGCGTCAGGTGTTGCGCGGGAATGTGGATGAAGTCTTTCAGTCTCCGCTGATCGACGCCGAATCCCTGGATATCGCCAGCGGAACAAGCGGGTCACCGATCGTGGTCGGCTCGTCGGGCGATGATGGTGACAGCGGGTTGGCGGACGAGGATTCTGAATTGTCCGCGTTCCTGGCCGGCGACTCCGACGAAAGTGACGAGCAAGATGGGTTCGCGACGGTCACCGATGATTCCGACCGCACCGTCGGCTCGGATTCCTTTGGATCGGTCGGGCAGTTGGCCGAAACGATCGATTCGGACGACGAGTTGGGTTTCTTGGATCCGATTCCGACCGCCGAAGAAGTCGATTCGGCGGAGGTGCCCGACGTGGTGCTGGAGGATGCGTCGAGCGGTTTTGACGCGACC
>NZ_JBFHKV010000851.1:0-3871 GCF_041595215.1 Stieleria sp.
CCCTCCGGTTCCTCATCGTTACCGAAACACCGGAGGGCTCGCGCCCTACCGCTAAGAAATGCTTTCCACGTTACGTGGCGCTCCCGCTCCGTCGGCTAACGATCGGTGGACTTAGGAATCATTTCCTCGCCCCGCCAGTGACAGCCCGTCTCCCTTTTCCCGATCATCGAAAAAGAATCCCATGTCAACACCACGCCTGCTCGCCGCCCTACTCGCAATCGCCATTGGTCCAACCGAATTGCTCCACGCCGCCGAACCACCATTCGATGTCGCCCCGCAAAACAGCGATCTGGTGGTGGATCAAACGTTCGACGGGCCGCTCGGTGACAAGTGGCACATCAACACCGGATCATGGACGGTGGCCGACGGCGTGCTGCAGGCGAAGGAATTGCCGGCCGATAAACATGCCGCCGCGGCCCGCTACACCGTCCAGACCGACAATGCCGTCTACCAATTGGGTTTCAAAATCTCCGACGGCACCAAGGCCTTTCATTTCGGATTCGATCCGGCCAAGGGAGAACTGGACAAGAAAGGGCATTTGTTTTCGGTCATCGTGTCGCCCACCGGCTGGCGGATCATGAAGCACGTTGACAAGAATCGTCCCCAGGAAGATCCCAACGAGGTACTCGCGTCCTCGGACACCGCGGTCGAAACGGATCGATGGCATCAATTGCGTGTAACGACTTGGGGACCATACGTGACGGCGACTCTGGACCAAACGCAGCTCAAGGCGTCACACCCGACGTTTGGGGTGAAGAAGCCGACGCTCGTCTTCCGTTGCGCCGGGGACGGTGTCCAGATCGACGACGTCAAGGTATGGAACCAACGCAAGTGACGACATTCGGGATGCGGGATCCATTTAAAAAAGCCAGCGATGGGGATCCCATCATGAGTGGGGCAAACTCATGCGGGCCACCATCGCTGGCTGGATCGATTGTGCGATGTCTGTCAACATTATAAGAGTTCCGCAGCAGCCTCCGCCACCAAATTCTTCCGGTCACCGTGAAGGGAAAACCGGGGAAACGCTGGACGGCTCAGGCCCCTGCAATCTCACCGACGGGCGCAAGCACACCCGTCCAATCTACATCTCCCGGCGCCCCGCGTTTTCCCCTCATTGAATTCCTGGAAAATCCAAGAATAAAATCGGACGCCGTACCGTCACTTGATCAGACGTCGTCAAATTGATCCTCGCCACCGGCCTGCGACGATCGCAATCAGTTTCCGCAGCAGCGAAATGCGCTCCCGAACTGCAGAACCCAGTGCACAAAACCCAGCAAGCAAAACTCGGTACACTGTTGTCCATGCCCTGTGACCAGAAAGACGACAGCGATCAAGACAGTGTTTCGGAGTGGATCGCCGACATGAAACGAGGCGACTCGATGGCCGTCGCTTCGTTATGGGAGCGTTATTTCGAGCGGATCTGCCAATTGGCGGACAAAAAGCTTGCCGGAGCGTCTCGCAGCTTTGTTGACGAACATGACCTCGCCATCGGGGCGATGCGGGCGATTTGGGAAGGCGCTCAAAAGGGCCGATTTCGACGATTACAGAATCGAGAGGACCTTTGGCAACTGTTGGTCGTGATCACCAAACGCAAAGCGGCCAACGTGCATCGCGATCAACATGCGTTGAAACAACGTCGCGGCCGCAGGAGTGACTTTCACCCCAGCATTTTGCTGGACTTCGTCGAACTGATCGAATCGCCGCCGACCGAAACGCTGATCGACCAGATCCCGCTATCCTGCCGGGAATTGCTCTCGCGGCTCAATGAGCGAGATCGCGAGATCGCCTTGATGCGATTGGCGGGGCATTCGAACCGAGAAATCGCCGTCGAGCAGAATTGCAGTGTCGCGACGGTGGAGCGTCACTTGCGGAACATCCGCGAGGTCTGGTCGGATCACGATCCGAGTTTGTGACCGCCGCGCCGGCAGGCCGCCGGCAGGCCGCCAGCCGAAGCGTTTCAGCCCGTTTCTCGGCAATAAAGTTTGCAGAAATGCCATTTGGCGGGTATCTTAAAAGCCCCGAAAACAGGTGCTTACTTATCCATCGATCGAGCTATCCAGGCGACTCGAACGACTTCACCGCGGCGGGTTGAGGGAACCAGGTTGATGAGCACATCGGTCAACGCGGGCTATTCGACGGGATCTGCAGCGACTGCCAGCGGACTGATCCGTCAGTTATGCGAGGAAGACCCGCAGGCATGGGCGAGGTTCGCTGATCTCTACGCACCGATGGTGTATCGCTGGTCGCGCCGCGCGAACCTGCAGATGGCTGAGGCCAGGGATCTGACCGTGGAGGTCTTTCGGGTGGTCTCCACGCGGCTGTCCACGTTTACGCCCACCGGTGTTACCGGCAGCTTTCGCACCTGGCTGTGGGGAATCAATCGTCAGGTCTTACGTCGGCATTTCGAACGCCTGCAGACGGAACTTGGTGATCAAGCCGATCCGACGGCGGACGTTTGGCGGTGCAACGTACCGGAGATGCTCCGTTGCGACGCGCCGCCCGACGAAGAGGAAGTGAGAAAGGGGCTGGTGTTCCGAACGCTTCGTATGATCCGCGATGACTTTGAAGAGACGACGTGGCAAGCATTTTGGCGGACCACGATCGAGAATCAATCGGCAACGGATGTCGGACGCGACTTGGCGATGACCGCGACAGCCGTTCGCCAAGCAACGTATCGCGTCTTGTGTCGGATGCGTGAAGAAATGATGGAATGAGCGACGCCCGATGACCGCTCCCGATGATTCCGCTGAAGAATTCGATCGCGAACTCTCCTTGCTTCGCGAGTTGAGCGACTGGGAGGGTGATCCGTTTGAACTGGAAACCGGCTGCATCGAATCGGTCTCCAAAGTGCGGTCGTTATCCACCAAGCATGACGATGCCGAAGACGAAGACGTCGCGACAGTCATCAGTGACGCCGTCGGGGATTCGCTTCCCTCCTTGAAAATCGGTCCGTATCGATTGCTGGGCAACCTTGGACAGGGAGGCATGGGGCGTGTTTTCAAGGCGCGGCACGAACGTCTCGATCGCATCGTCGCGCTCAAGGTGCTGACCGCTTCGAAACAAGAACGATCGGCGATCAAGCGACGGTTTCGCCGCGAGATGAAGGCACTGGGCAAGATCAGTCATCCCAACATCGTCGCAGCGACCGATGGCGGCGTCCGCGACGGTATCCAATTTCTAGCCATGGAACTCGTCGACGGGGTGACGTTTTCCCAGCTGCTGCGTTATTGCCGACCGCTGGCGATCCCGGACGCTTGTGAACTGGCTCGACAGACGGCGATCGGCTTGGCAGCGGCGCACGAGGCCGGACTGATTCATCGCGATATCAAACCGTCCAACCTGATGCTGGCGTTGGATCACGGGGGCGCCCCCGTTGTCAAGATTCTGGACTTGGGGTTGGCCTCGATCTGTGACCCCAACGCCGACCGTGACGAGTTGACCGCGACCGGCCAAGTGATCGGAACGCTGGAGTTTATGTCGCCCGAACAGGGGCTCAACAGTCGCGACGTCGATTATCGCGCCGATATCTATTCACTCGGTGCGACGTTGACAAAGTTGCTCTGTGGCAGGACGCCGAGCAAAGCGAGCGCTAACAAGACAGCCGTCGAGCGGGCGGTCGCGTTGACCACGCAGGACGCGCCCTCGATTTCAACGATGCGGGATGACCTGCCGCCACAACTGGTCGCCCTGATCGACCAGATGGTCCGCCGACTGCCGGAACAGCGGCCGGCAGATCTGAACGAAGTCGCGGATCGATTGCAGCCCTTCGCCCAGGATCATCGGCTTGCCGAATTGCTCGTCGCCTGTCCCAAGCCGAGCATGTCATCGACCGGGCCGATCAGCGAGGTGGAGCGGATCGGACCGGCCAGCG
>NZ_JBFHKV010000852.1:0-3862 GCF_041595215.1 Stieleria sp.
ATGCTTCACCGCGTCAAATAAACGGGATTTGACCGGCCTCAGTTTAGGAAACTTCCCGGGAGGAGTCACGAGGGGGAGAACTACCTTCCACCCCACGCGAAAAAGCAGCGTCAACAAGGTGTCCGGGCGTCAACAAGGTGTCCGACACCTTTTTGGCAAAATGGGGCGCCCCGCAACGCCCTAGTTTGCCAAATAGGTGTCGGACACGTTTTCGTCTTGGCGGGCGGCGAGTTGCTTTTGGCGGCGGCCGAGGCGGAAGGCGGCGTAGGTCCAGACCGCCATGATCGGCAGGGTCCACAGATTCAGCGTCGCGAATCCGAAGCCGGCGAGGTTGCGCAGTGACCCCAGCACTTGGCTAGAGATCGCGTCACCGCCGCGCAGCACCACCGTGTCGATGAAGCTCTTCGATTTGTATTTGTCTTTGCGGCTGACGACGGTAAACAGCACCTCGCGTGCCGGCACGGTGATTCCATAACCGGCCGCCCGCGTGACGACCATGGCCGTTGCAACGACGACCAGGCTGCCGTCGAACGACAGAACGGAAAACGAAATCAAATAGATCAGGGGCAGCACCATCAGCGAGACTCCGACCCCCAGTCGCCTTAGCATCCAACCGGACAACACCAGCTGCGCCGTCAGCGTCAACACCTGCGTCGCAAAGTCGATGTAGGCGAACAACTGTGTCTTGGATTGATCGTCCGGAACGCTCGCACCGACAATTTCTGCCTGCTGAAAATACAGCTGTGTCCCGGCCGCTTGAACAAAGAACAGGAAAACGCAGATCGAGGCCAGATAGGAGGATTGAAGGACATGGGTCACGCCCTCCCAGAGCCCGCCGACCGTCGGCGTTTGGTCGGGATCACGCTGCGTGCGTTTCGGCGCGAAATGTGGATCGATCGCGACACGCTTCTCCAGCCGCCAAGCACACCACAGACCCGCCTGGAGCGTGACCATCGGGATCAGCAGCAAGCCGGCGGTGGAGAACTCGGTCGCAACCTGGCTGGTCAACAACGATCCTGTTACCGCACCCACGGTCCCGCCGGCGGCGATGCGACCGAACAGCCGTTTCCCTTGCTCGCTGCTAAACAGGTCTGCCAAAACGGACCAAAACACGCTGGTCGCAAACAAGCCGAAGACGTTAACCCAAATGAAGAACGTTCGGGCGGCCCACACGCGAACCCATTCGTCTCCGAAGCTGAGCGAGGCACTGAAGGCCAGCAACGACACGCTGAAAAAATGAAACACGACGCGGACCAACCAGCGTCGCGGCAGTCGATTGACGAGCGACGCATAGATCGGAACCGCAATCAGCATGGCGGCAAACGTCACCAGCATCAGCCCTTGCAGTTGCTTGGTGCCGCCGATCGCCCCCATCGTCTCGCGCACCGGACGAACGACACTGTAGCTGAGCAACACGAAAAAGAACCAAGCCGCCGCCCAAATCGCGACGCGCTGCTCGGCTCGCCGCTGTGACTCGGCCGGCGGTTGAGAATCGAAACTGTCGGTCGGTCTATGAATCGCTTCGCCCGCTGGTCGCGTGGTCTGGCATGGTAGGCTGTTGAAGGTGCACCACCGGTAGCCAGAAAGTAACGAAACAGGCTCGTGTCGACAAGGAATCACGAAACTTTGGCGGCGACGCGACGAATACCCCTGGTAAACCTCGATTTCTGCGATCCGTTTTCCAACCCTGTCTGCCCATGTGTCTTCAGCCCGTGTGTCTTCAGCCCATCGAACTTGATCCCGCCCCCGGTCCCGTCACCCAGCGTGTGGCTCAATGGATCGAAGCGGGGCGTCGGGCCGGCAAGTCCGTGGATTGCTTTGACTACATCCCCAGCAGCGCCGAATTGCTGCACGCCTACTTGCGCGTCATCCCGGGAAAGCGTTATTGCGAGTGGGGAAGTGGGCCGGGGATTGGCACCGGCATCGCAGCGATGTTGGGTTTCCAGGCGACGGGCATCGAAATCAACCCCGAGTTGGCACAGCGATCGGTTGAACTGTACCGAAAGTTTGATTTGTCGGCCGAAACGATCAACGCCAGCTATCACGACGTCGTGGTGCCGACCGACGTCGTGTTCGTCTATTGTTGGCCCGGGCAAGCGGTCGCGGTCCGAGAGCGATTCGTAACAGTGATGCCGCCGGGGACCTGGTTATTGATGGCCGAAGGTGCCGAACGCTTTTCGGCATTCTTGCGGGGTTACGAAGACGGGTAATCGATTCACACCAAGCGGTGCCCTAGAATCTAAAGCAGATCGACAACGAAATCCCTGATGACGTGCTTTCCAGCGGCAAGTCTCTGACGGCACGCATCGAAATCCTAACGACAGCACGATGGCAAAAGCCAATCAACGAGCCGGATGGCGCAAATCGAACAAACGCGTGGTCGCCGCAACGACGACGGAATTCGGTCATCGCGGGCGTGAAAGCCGCAAACTGTTGTTTCGCGTCAGCATGTTGTCCACCTTGGGCGTGCTGTTGTTGGCGTTGCTGGTTTATATGTTGCGCCGTTCGCCCGACCGCGATGTCCCGATGATCGTTTCGGTGGTCTCGCAATCGGGCGCGCGGGCGAACAATTCCGCCTTGTTCACCGCACCGAACCCCTTCGCGCTCGAAGACGTCGAATTGTTGTGGGCCTGGTTCGGCGGCGGCGTCAGCGATCCGTCTGAAAACGTCGTCGTGGTCGGCAATCCGAACGATGCGTCGGGCGTGATGGGCCACGAAACGAACCGGTTGATCACCGCGATCACCAAACCGTTGGCCAACGTTCAGCCGGGCGGCCCGGGCGGGGACATGATCGCGATCTATCTGAGCGCCCACGGGTTCGTCGACAAGGGAACGCCGTATCTGGCCGTCGGCGATAGTCGCGCCGATAGCGAAGACACTTGGATCCGCTTTCAGGACTTGTTCGACGAAATCGTCCGCACCTTGGATGAGCGTGGCAACGCTTCCAAAGACGTCAAGACGGTGATCTTTATCGATGCGGCGCGGGTCGGTCCGCAATGGGATTGGGGCCAATTTTCCGAATCGTTTTCCGAAGCCTGTCAGCGAGTGACCAGCAACACGTCGGACCGGATCGCCGTCGTGCTGTCGGCCAGCCCCGGGCAACGCAGTTGGTGGGATCCACGCAACGGCCACGGGCTGTTTACCAAAGCCCTTGTCGAAGCGCTGACCGGAAAAGGCGACCTGGATCAAGACCAGATGGTCACGGTGGGCGAGATCGCGGAGTACCTCAAACGCCAGGTCAATGAAGACGCCAAGGCGACTTGGGATGCCACGCAGACTCCGATGATCGTCGGTCAACAGGCGGTGGATTGGAATTTCATCAGCCAGCCGGGACCGCAACCCGCTCCGTCACTGCCGATCGTCGACCACGCTCAACTCCGCAGCGAGTTCGCCGAAGTCGACAAGCTGTGGCAACGTCACAACCGATTGACCCGCATGACGCACCCGCCGTTGGCGTTCAACCCCTTGGGCTGGGCGACTCTGGAAAAGAAACTGGCCCGCCTGGATGCCTTGCTGCTGTCCGGCAAAGGATACCGGGACCGGTTTGCCACGATCCGTTCAGGCTGCGAAAGTGATTTGGCGCAGTTCGAGCTTGGTCCCGACACGATGCCCGACACGAGTTCGCTGCCGGAACTGGCGCTGCGTGATTATTTTCGCGGTGCCGGTCACGAACTGGTTGACTTGAACGAGGACGAGCGGGCGGCGTTTCGTGAGATGGTCGACAATTGGCGAAAAAAGCCAGACGTCGCCGCTGCCGTTCAGGTGCCGATGAATGAGGCGCAAGCGATCCGGTTTCTACTGTCGTGGATCGAGGAAAAAAAGTATGACGCGGAATCACTGAGATTGGCGTCAGAGTTGCTCG
>NZ_JBFHKV010000853.1:0-3862 GCF_041595215.1 Stieleria sp.
ATTGCTGCATTCAGACAATGAGATGAATGGTGTCACCTACTGATTTGGCAGCAGGAGCGTTGATCTTCGCTGCCGTCCAGAGTCGGTGGGTGGCACTAATTCACGATCCCCAAATCACAATCCAACCGCGTCGCGGGGTCACGCCAACGGCGTGCCACATCAAAGCTTGGGGTCGCGAGAGCGCACCCCAAGACCGCGTCACCACCTCGCGGCCAACCCCAACGGGGTTGAACAACACCATCCGCCCGACTCCCCGCATCGTTTGTTGAGCCCCGATGGGGCTCCAGTCCTCCATCGACCACGACCCGGGGTGCGCGTCGCGACCCCGGGCTGTGTTGTGGCACCGCTCCGCGGTGTCACCTCAATGAAGGCGACACATGAATGATGAACGGTGCCCCGATGAACGGTGCCACCCACCACGTGTGATCTGTACTTCCCAACTGCTGATTAGGTGGGTGGCATCAAATCACGCTTTGTCTGTCTTTGGCATTGTCCCTGCGCTGGCTTCGCCAAGCGTTCTTGGCGGATTCGGCTCTTGAGCGTCTTCATCCACCCGATGCTCATCCACCAGGATTCGCACCGACGGCGAATCTAAATCGTCGTACTGACCGTCCCGGATGCAATACAGGCAGGCAAGCAGTCCGCCGCCACCTAACAGCAACGCGATCGGCAATGCAATGTACAACACGCTCACTTAGCGAAACACCTCAATAGCAGGGACGGAAGCAACAAGGAATTCAGCAACCGTTGGTGTTTAGCCTTTAGGCGATTCCCGATCGCTGCTACGCAGCGACAGTGGGCGGCTAAAGTCTGCACACCAACACGTCTGCACACCAACACGTCTGCACACCAACACGTCTGCACACCAACACGTCTGCACGCGCCATGCCGACACACCTCTCTTATCACACACTCACTTTGCATCATCAGCAAACGTCGGCCAGGCGAGTGTCAGTGACAACACGGATACCGAACTGATCGGCATCAACACCGCCGCGACCAGCGGACTGATGAATCCGAAAATGGCCAACACGACGGCGACCACATTGTAGGCCAATGAAACCGCGAACGTCGTCCGAATCAAATGGTTGGTGCGACGGGACGCATCGATCAAGTCCGCCACACTTTCCAGCGTGCCCGACGCGACGAACACCGGTGCGGCCTGCAGACTCACTTCGGCCCCGCCGCGGACCGCGATTCCGACGTCCGCCGCCGCCAACGCCGCCGCGTCGTTGGCGCCATCACCAATCATCACCACCGGGCCCGCGCCCGCCTCCGTCACGCGTTTCAATTTGTCTTCGGGCGATAGTCCCCCAAACGCGTTTTGCGGATCGACCCCGACTCGGCGCGACACTTTGTCGACCAGCTCACAATGGTCACCCGACAGAATCCCGACGTCCCAGCCGGCCCGCCGAATTCGCTCGATCGTGGACTTGGCGTCTTGCTTGACCGGATCGGCAATCGCCAGCACCGCAACCGCACAGCCATCGACCGCGACGATCACCGGCGTGGTCTGGTTCTGCAAACAGCGCTCGATGTGCTCGGTGACTTCGCTCGAAAGCAGCACGCCCTGCCGGCGCAAAAACGACTCGTTGCCGACAGCGACCCGTTGTCCCTGACAGCAGCCTGATAAACCCCCGGCGCCCAACTGAACCTCCTCCACGCCAGTCGCCGGAATCAGATCCAGCCGATCCGACTCGCGCAAGATCGCATCGGCAATCGGGTGACAGCACTCGCGTTCGATCGCCGCAGCCATCCGCAAACCGTCGGTCGCCCCATAAACCAGTTCCGCGCGGGGACGTCCTTCGGTCAAGGTCCCCGTCTTGTCGAACCAGACCCTCCCGCGACTGCTGAGCTGTTGCAACACATCGCCGTCGCGAATCAGGATCTTTCGTTTTGCCGCGCGACCGAGGGAAACTGCGATCGCCAGCGGTGTCGCTAGCGCCAGCGCACACGGGCAGGCCACAATCAACAGCGACGTCGCGTTGGCCGTCGCGACATCGATCCCGTGAGAAATCCAAGCAACAAAAGCAACCGCCGCCAGTAGCGTCACGACGACCACAAACACGCCACCAATTCGATCGGCCAATTGAACGATCGGCGTCCGCTGGGCCATCGCCGCTTCCACCGACTCCATCACCCGCCCGATTCGGCTGTCCGCCCCGATGGCTTCGACGCGAACGGTGATCGGTCGCGAAAGATTGACGGTGCCCGCGGTCACACCCTCACCAACCTTGGCTTCGACCGGAACGCTTTCGCCAGTCAATAACGATCGGTCCAGCATCGATTCGCCCGCGATGATGCGACCATCCACCGGAAGACTTTCCGAAACGTTGACCCGGATCACCTGCCCCGCCTTGAGCGAATTGACCATCACCCAGCGGTCCGGACCGCCGGACGAATCTTCATCGACCAGGCGGGCATGTTGCGGCGTGATGCGAAGCAACAGATCGACGGCGCTGGCTGCACGATGCTGCTGCCGAAACTGAATCCAGCGGCCGATCAACAACAAGAACACCAGCATCGCCAGCGAATCAAAATACACATGACCGCTGCCGCTGATCGCGTTGACCAGCCCGACGATCGTGCCGACGGCCAGCCCGAGCGCGACAGGAAGATCCATGTGCGGCGTCCAATTCCGCATCGCCGCCAACGCGCTGACGAAAAACGTTCGCCCGGGAAACGCCACCGTGGCGATCCCCAGCGCCGCCGCCGCCAACCGCAAAAACAAACGGTGCTCGCCGGCCACGCCCGATGCGTCTCCGGCATACAGCGCGATCGCGATCCACATCGCGTTGGCCGCACAGAATCCGGCCACGGCGATCTGCATCAACAGCCGACGGTTCTCCTGACGAAATCGGTCGACCGGCTCGGTCGTCAGCGGCGACAGGGTGTACCCCAACTTGCCGATCAGGTGTGCGATCTCGCTGAGCTTGATTTGTTGCGGCTCAAACACAATTTGAACCGTATGCCGATTCAGCCTGACCCGCGCCAATGTCCAGCCACGCGTCCGCCCGGCCACGTTCTCAATCAGCCACGCGCACGCCGCACAGTGCAAGCCGCTGACCGACAACTCGGTCGACAAACTGCCATCGGCCGCTCGTCGAGGCGCCGAAGCGCCCAGATACTGGTCGTCGTCAAATGCATCATAGCGCGACGAATCGGCTCTGGAAAACACGCCGGTCGACCCGCCCGTTCGATCGCGAATCGCGTAATAGTCATCCAATCCCCAGCCATGAATCAGCTCGTATGCCTGTCGACAACCGCCGCAACAGAACACCCGAGTCGGATCGTCGACGGTACTGCAAACGGTCGGCAACCCACAATGCACGCAAGGAATCTCACAACGCTGTGGCTGGGAATCGGATGCGGGCTGCGGTGTTGCTGCAGTCGATGACATGGCAAGTGCTTCGTCCAAACTCGATATTGGGGTAGGACTGCGAAAGGGGATTCAGCAATCGTTGGTGTCTAGCCTTTAGGCGATTCCCGGGTGCTGCTTCGCAGCGACCGTGGGCGGCTAAAGCCTGAACACCAACGCTAATGCTCGTGCCATTCAATCCTGCCCAGGCTGTGAGTCCTTCACCTGGCAGCACGGCAGCACTTTCTCGCCCGCTTGATCGACCTGATCGATCGTCGTCCCGGACGATTTGAGTTCCTGCAACGATTCCAATCCGCTGAATCCGCGTCCCGATGCCGTGAAGCAGCCCGCAAAGATCAGCATCAGCGCGGCCAATGCGGGGATCAGGCGGGCAAAGCGAAGCGACAACACCCGCAACCCGGCGACCAACGCGACCAGCGCCGGGACACTGCCGAGCCAAAAGGCGGCCATCACGATCGCGCCACGCACCGGGCTGCCCGTCCC
>NZ_JBFHKV010000854.1:0-3861 GCF_041595215.1 Stieleria sp.
GGGCCGGCGAAGCACGTCAGGCGCTCGAGCGACAAGACTACCCGGCGGCGTTGAAGGCGGCCAACAAACTCGCCAAGTCGCCGGCGAGCGATGAGTTTCGACGCGTCGCCGGTGACACCTTGCTTCGCTGCGGTGAACCGAAACGCGCGATCGAGATGTTCCAGGGCTACTTGGCCAAACGCCCCAACGATCGACCGTACTTGTGGCAACTGGGGATCGCGTATTACTTCGACGGCAAATTCAAAGAAGGCGCCGAGCTGTTTGAAGTCCACCGTGAGGTGAATCCCAACGACGTCGAAAACGCGGCGTGGCATTTTCTGTGCATCGCCAAAAACGAATCCCCCGAAAAGGCAAAACAACTGCTGTTGCCCGCGCCGAACGATTCCAGGGCTCCGATGGCCGAGGTCTTAGAGATGCTTCGCACCGGTGACCCCGAACCGGTCAAACAACGCATGAATTCCTTCACGGCCGGCACGTCGGCGGAAAAGTCGGCCAAGTTCTATGGGCATTTCTACCTGGGGCTCTACGCAGACGCCTTGGGCGACGACACGACGGCCAAACAACACCTCAATCTCGCCGCAACCGACGCGCCGCGAAACTACATGGGTGACGTCGCCAAGGTCTACGCCGACCACCTCAGCAAACGCGAGTAGCTCACGCGGCGCGTGATATCCAGGTAGGTCAAGCTGTGCGTGACGCGCCAGGTAGGTCACGCTGTGCGTGACAGCTCAAGCGACCGATGGCATGCACAGCATGCCCTACGCGCTGACCGAAGGCATGCACAGCATGCCAACGCGCTCGCAGCCGAGCCTAAACGCGATCCGGCTTGGCGGTCGCTTTCATGATGGTGAAGAATGAAAACGGGTTGGGCTTGTAGCGTTGGTCGATGCGAATGGGCAACTCACGCAAGACTTCTTCCAGCTCCAGATCCGTTCGCCAACCGAGTCGTTTGGTGACGTTGCCGGCCGAATCGACCACGCGGGCGATGATGGGATTGTCGCTGCGAAAGTGATTGATGATCAGAATCTGCCCGCCGGGACGACAAACGCGGACCAGCTCACGCATCATCTTGGCGGGATTGGACACGACACTGACGGTGTGAAACGAAGTCACCACGTCAAATTGGTCGTCTTCGAATTCCAACTCTTCGGCATTCATCGGTTGAACCGAAATGTGGTCCCAACCCTTTCTGTCGATCAATGTCTGGGCTTCGGCCAACATCGATTCGGACAGATCAATGCCCGTCAATCGAATGTGTGTGGGATAGCTTGCTAATGAGAGCCCGGTGCCGACGCCGACCTCGAGAACCTTGGTATCTTTGGCCAGCTGCAACGCGCCGACTTCGGCACGAATATTCTTGCCCGCGACGGCCGGCCAAAATGCTTGGTAGGCGGGAACAAGGTTGTGATAAAGCTTGGCCGCGTGCGGCACACGCGACCGTTTGTGCTCGGAATCGGACTTGTCTTTTGAATCTTGCTGGTGCGGCGTAGCGGTGCTCATCAACAATTGCTCTTGGGCGACGAACGCCAGGTGGTATGGTTGGCCGGCCAGCAGCGACACCTGATCGCTTCGAACGCACCGCCCCACCCGATGTTTTCGGCTAGTCTGTAGCGAAAAGCATGGCAAATTTTGCCAAGCCGTCAAATCGGAGACCTCTCGGCAGGGAAACCCCAAACCCGTGATAGGTTAACGGTTTAGGATCGCTCGTGCCACGCCGCTGGAAAGACAATTCGCACCATTTATTACGTCGCCGTTACAAAGCAGACGCCGATTTGCAGGCGTGGAGCGTCCAAAGCCATCTCGTCAGGTGCGGACGCGTAAGCAAATACCGCCAAGTGAAGCAGAATGGAGAGGTCCGCACGCTGGCGCGAACCGGCTGATGATCAAACGATGACCAGCCGTTTGGCGCAAGCCGACAGGGCGCAAACCCGAGGAAACGAGACGCAACCTAGCGGTATTGTGCCTAAATCGGCTGGCCGTCACGTGGCGGGATCGGGCCGAAGCGTTTGACCGGTGTGGTCCTGAAGATTCAGCAGTGACGGACGACACAAAGCCGCCCACCAGGGGAGTCACCAACAGCCACTCAGCGAAATTCAGCTTTCTCGGCCGGGGCCCTGGCGGTCGCCGGGGCCGTTCGGGCGTGAAGCATCGCCTGCCGGATCGCCGACGTTTCCCGTTTGGCCACGCGAGCCATCGCGGGAAGCCGCCGATGATGTCGATGGCCAAATGCCGCTGGGACCCACGACCAACGTTTCTTTCAGCCCGTGAACGGACTCGATCGTTAAGCTTGGCGGGACAGACCAGCTAGACGGAGTGATCATCTCTTTACCTATAGCTACTTGCTCGCCCTGAAGTTGCGAGCGGAATCGAACAGTGAGGCACTGCCAACAACTTCGCCCATCGATCCGATGGAATTGGGTTTGATTTGACGATCCCGTCAATCAAGTTTCGCTCCATCGGGTGATTGAGACGATTGCAGGGACCTTACATGCAATCTAACGGAAAAACCAAGACCGATTCCACTTCGTATCCCATCCCATGAGAGTTGATTTTTTAATCACCGAATTGAACGTCGGAGGCGCCGAGAAAGCGTTAACCGAATTAGCCATCGGGATGCAACGGCGGGGTCACCGCGTCCGCGTGCTTTCGATCGGTTCGGCGCCGTCGGCTGACCGACACCGTCTGGTCGACCGCTTGGCCGACGAACACGTGACGGTTGAATTCGGTGGCTTTGATCATTGGAGCCGGATGATCTCGGCAACCCGCTGGCTGGCCCGCCGAATCCACGCGGACCCACCGGATGTTTGCCAAACCTTCCTCTTCCACGCCAACTGCTTGGGAACCCTCGCAGCCAAACGCGCCGGCGTACGACACGTCGTCGGCGGGCTTCGCGTCGCCGAAGCCAAACGCGTGCGGTTGATCCTGGAATCGAAAGCGATCCGCCGCATGAGTCACCTCGTCTGCGTCAGCGAACAGGTTCGTTCCTTCGCGATCGAGCAGCTGTCCGCTAACCCTCAATCGTGTTCCGTCATCCCCAACGGCGTCGACGTGCCAACCTATCGAGACGCCGTGGCGCTGGACTGGTCCCAAATCGGTTGGCCGAGCGAAAGCCAAGTCGCGGTCTTCATCGGTCGACTGCATCCCCAGAAAGGGATCGAGTTGATTCAACAGCAGTTCCACGAACTGTTTGCTGATCACAGTAACCGGCGACTGGTGATGATCGGCGACGGCCCGCTGCGAGAACCGCTGTCGCGCTGGGCCGATGAAGTGGGCCAGGATCGTGTCAAAATCCTGCCCTGGCAAAACGATGTCGCGCCGTTCCTGAAAGCCGCCACGATGCTGTTGCTGCCGAGCCATTACGAAGGCATGCCGAACATCGTCCTGGAAGCGATGGCCGCCGGTTGCGTGACCGTCTGCAGCCGAGTCGAAGGCAGCATCGAATTGCTCGGCGACGCGTCCACCCGACGCGGCCAATCTCAGGGGTTCGCTGCCGGCGACAGTGCCGCCCTGACACGTCTGGCTGACGCCTTTTTTCGCTCCCCCGAGTTGCGCCGCCAGATCGGCGAGGCCAATCAGCAACACGTCGAAAACTATTTCTCCAACCGCCAGATGATCGAGCGTTACGAAGCGTTGTACGAATTATTGCTATCCCGATAAAACACGCTCGGACCACACGACGCGAGTGACGGGGAAGTCATGCGTCTGCGGATCTCACGATGGGCCACACGAGATCAAGACGCTGCGAGCGTTTCCTCAGCGATGACCTCCAGCCGGACTCGCTTCGGTCGATGCAACCTCTGCGCCGGCGTGCTGATTCTGAATTCGGGCGTCGATTTGTCCGATGGAGTGAAAATCGAAAAC
>NZ_JBFHKV010000855.1:0-3860 GCF_041595215.1 Stieleria sp.
CGGCACCCATGTAGACCGTGCAGGGCAACCCGAAGTGTGCACAGGCGGTCGCGCTGGCGACGCCGTGTTGGCCGGCGCCGGTTTCCGCGATCACGCGCGTTTTTCCCATTCGCAGCGTCAGCAAGGCCTGGCCGAGGGTGTTGTTGATCTTGTGCGCCCCGGTGTGATTGAGGTCTTCGCGCTTGAGCCAAATCTGGGCCCCGCCGGCGGCTTCGGAGAGGCGCCGGGCGTGATAGAACGGGCTGGGGCGGCCGACGAACGTTTTCAACAATCCGTCCAGTTCCCGCTGGAACTCCGGATCTTTCTTGGCCAAGTCGTATTCTTCGGCCAATTGATCGAGTGCGCGGGTCAGTGTTTCGGGGACGAAGCGGCCGCCGAATTCGCCGAATCGGCCTTTCGCATCGGGGACCGCCGCCGTCGCGGGCTCTTGGGAAGGAGCACTGCTCATCGTAGTTTTGCCAAAAAGGTATGCTTCCGTAGTCACTTCATCATCTTCACCCGGCCGTCCAAGTTGGTCAACGCGACGAAACCCAGCCCGATGCGATTCCGCCGAATTGCCGATGCGGCGATTCGGACCGTGATCGGTGTGGATTTTAGCGGTGCCGCCCAGTCCGGCAAAACGGCTTGGATCGCCGAACTTTCCGCCCCCGCGCCGCTGCGTCTGGCCGATCGCTCGCCGCGTTTTCGACTGGTGTCGCTACAGCCCCTGGGCCGGCCGGCCGGCGGTGACGACCGCGACCGAGTCAATCGCTACCTGGTCGACCGCATTGCATCACAATCGGAAACATTTTGGGGCTGTGATTTCCCCTTCGGATTGCCGATCGAGTTGGCGCTGGGCGACTGGCGGGACCAATTGTCGCATGTCAGCGCGTTTGTCGGATCGGCCAAGGAGTTCGGGTTGTCGCTGGTCGAGACGACCGAGCGAGTGCTGGGGACCAAACACGTTCGCCGGACCACGGATCGGGAAACCCAGACGCCGTTTGATTGTTACCACTACCGGATCATCTACCAGACGTACCACGGCATGCGCGAAGTGCTGGCGGAGCTTGCCGACGATCGGAATGTGTTGGTGTTGCCGTTTCAGTATCACCGCGCCGGACGCGGCCCGGCGTCTTCGATCTTGGTTGAAGCGTGCCCGTCGTCGACGCTGAAACGGTTGGGGCTGCCGCATCAACGCTACAAACAGTCCGGCGGGAAGCCGCCCGAAACAATCCACCGCCGGACGCGGCGGACGATTTTGCAAACGATTTCAAACTACGTCGACATTTCGTCGCATCGACGCCGGGTGATCCTGCAGGACCCCGGTGGCGATGCGCTCGACGCAGTGCTAGCCGGCTTGGGAGCCTGGTTGGGGTTCTCGCGCGCCGATCATGCCGCGATCCAGAGACACCCGCGTTATGCTCGCGAAGGGTTTGTGTATTGTTAGGGGTGGGGGAGGCATCGTGCTTGCCGTTTGGGTGCGTTAGCACTCTGTCTGCGATGCAGCCAGGGAACGCAAGCTGGAAGCTTACGCCACTTTCGCAAGTTGGAAGCTTACGCCACTTTTGGAATTGAGATGCCGGAGTTGCCTGAAGTCGAAACGATGCGTCGCGGGGTGCTGCCGATGGTGGGGCATCGGATTCGCGCCGCCGAGCGTCCGCCCTGCGCGCGGCGGCCGATCTTGTTTGAGCCTTCGATCGGCCGGTTCGATCGACGTGTCCGCGGCCGGCTGATCACCGGCATCGATCGTCTGGGCAAACGTGTGATCATCGAATTGGAAGACGCGCAAGCGATCGTGATCGAGCCGCGGATGACGGGATTGGTGTTGTTGAGCGATCCGCCGGGGCCGGAGCATCTGCGGTTGCGGCTGATCCTCGATGGTGACGCGATTCAGGAGATGCTGTTTTGGGATCGGCGGGGGCTGGGCACCGTGCGACTGCTGACCGCGGACCAATTGCAGCGTGACGTCCGCGATCGGCTTGGCCCGGACGCCACCCGGATCAGCGCCGCACAGCTCCGTGAAAATCTGCGTCACAGTCGCCGTGTGATCAAGGTCGCTCTGCTGGACCAAGCGGCCGTGGCGGGGATCGGAAACCTGTACGCGGCCGAGATTTTGTTCGTCGCCGGGGTCGATCCACGCACCCGTTGTGACAAGCTGAGCCGGCCGCAGTGGGAGCGTATTCACGCCGGGATTGGAGCGGTGTTGGGGGAGGCGATCGAGCACGAGGGCAGCACGCTCTCCGACGGGACGTACCGCAATGCGCTGAACAACGAAGGCAGCTATCAAAACTACCATCGCGTCTACGATCGGGCCGGTTTGGGATGCGGACGCTGCTCCGTCGGTGTGATTCGCCGAATCGTCCAGGGCCAACGGAGTACATTTTTTTGCCCGATTTGCCAACGGAAAACGGGGCGACACGGCTCGGTCGGCGAAATCGAAGTTTCGCGATCGGTGGCGGACGCGGTACAATCGTAGACTGAACCCTCGCTTGAGCGGCTGCAGAGTCGGCCTGGCTGAGCGACCATCGGGCCACCACCCTTCCCTTTCGGATTCATGATGCCGATTTCATCCAACCGCCGCGACTGGTTTCGCAAGACCGCCCTTCTCGCCGCCGGCGGTTCGCTCGCCGGGTCGCTGCTGGGGCAGCGGGTGTGTGACGCGGCGGCACGGAACCCGTCGTGGGAAACGGCGACGCAAAAGGCGTTGGCGTGGCTCGCGCGGACTCAATCCTCGCGGGGACATTGGAACACCCAGGTCTATCCGACCGCGATGGCCGCGTTGGCCGGAACGGCGATGATCGGCAGCGGATCGACGACCACCCAGGGACCGTATGCCAAAGAGATCGCCAGGACGTCGGATTACTTGATCAGCAAGAGCCGCGACAACGGTCTGATCGGCGACCCCACCACCGACCAACGCTACACCTATGGGCACGGGTTCGCGATGTTGTTCTTGTCCCAGGTGCTCGGCGAGGAGGGCTTGTTGGATCGTCGCCGCGAAATCGTGGACGTGTTAACTCGGGCGGTCGAGTTCAGCGGCAATGCCCAGACGGCGGCCGGCGGTTGGGGCTACGTGTCGGCGGCCGAGGGAAACGATTTTGATGAAGGCTCCACGACGATCACTCAAGTGCAAGGGCTGCGGGGTTGCCGCAACGCCGGCATCCCCGTCAGTGGTGACGTGATCGAGCGTGCCAAGGAATACATTTACGGCTGCAAGAACAAGGACGGCGGGATCAGTTACAGCAGCCGTCAGCGCGGCAACAGTCGACCGGCGATCACCGCCGCCGCCCTGGCGGCACTCTACAACGCCGGCGATTACGACAGCGAGCATGTTCCCGAAATGCTCGAGTACACCAAGAAGGAACTGCACGGCATCAGCGACGGTGCCCGCGCGTTCGGCCACTGGCATTACACGTATCTGTATTACAGCCAAGTGGTCTACCGTCAGGGCGACGAATTGTGGCAACCGTTCCGCACCAAGTTGTACGAACGCATCACCAGCCAGCAACGTCCCGACGGAAATTGGGAAGGCCAGATCCATCCGGTCTATGTGACCGCCTGCAATCTGATCATGTTGCAGTTGGATTACGGCTACCTGCCGATCTATCAACGGTAGCAAGGGTCTTGCGAGCGACCGCGAACCAGCTGGGTTGTTGCAAATCGCGGTAGGGCGAGTCGGCTGGCAAGATTTGCATCAGATACTGATCCGCCGCTCGCAAATTGTGATACGGCAGCGACGGAAAGAGGTGATGCAGCGCGTGAAAGCGAATCGAAAACGGATAGAGCAGCCACGTGAAGAAATCGCGGCCGGTGAAATTGCAAGAATCGTGCATGTGATCCGACGGTGTCATCTTTGTCCCGTCGCTTTCGAAATGATGATC
>NZ_JBFHKV010000856.1:0-3857 GCF_041595215.1 Stieleria sp.
AGCGGGTCACTATTCCGTCAAGACGGGCGGAGAGTTCAATGCAGTGGAAGAGATCGCGCAAATCGCCAGCACCGTCCGCACCGATGACGGGGACAACAGCGTTCCGCTGACGGAATTCGGGCTGACGATCCAGCGCGGGTACGAGGACCCGGCCAGTTACATCTGTCGCGTCGGCGATGCGTCGGGGTCCACCGGCGCCGTGATGCTGGGAATCACGATGAAATCGGGCGCGAACATCATCGACGTGTGCCGCGATGCCAAGCAACGCGTCCACGAATTGATCGAACTGCAACAGCGATTGCCACCGGATGTTGCCGTGACAGCCATTTCCGATCAATCGGAAAGCGTGACGAAAAAGATCCGCGATGTCATCATCAACGTGGTCGAAGCGGTTTTGATCGTGATCGCCATCGTCTATCTCGTGGTCGGTTTTCGAACCGCTTTCGTGATGGCCGCCAACATCCCGATCGTCGTGATCCTCTCCATCGGCTTGGTCGCGGTCTTCGGCGTCCAACTGGAACAGATCTCGCTCGCCGCCCTGGTCATTTCGCTGGGGTTGCTCGTCGACAATGCCGTCCAGGTCTGTGACCAAGCCCGGACCAATCAGATCGCCGGCATGGCACCGTTTCCCGCAGCCATCGACGGCGCCAACACGCTGGCCATCCCGATGCTGGTCGGCACGCTGACGACGATGGCGGCGTTCATCCCGATGCTGTTTTCGCTCGAAGGAGGCGGTAAAGAATATGTATACAGCTTGCCGGTGACCGTCTCGACCACCCTGGCGCTCAGCTGGTTGCTGGCGATGACCTTTTGCGTGATCCTGGCCGGGTTGTTGATCCGTGCGCCTCAGCAAGATCAAACCGGCTCCCCGGTCGTGTCGTGGTTGCGGCGACTTTCGATAGGGTTCCCACGTTTCCGGCGCCGGCACGCGGTCGCTTCCGGAGAACAGCACGGTGAACCAGAACGAGGCGGCAATCACGCCTTTAACCTATACACGCTCGTCGGTCGCCGGGCCGTTGACGCCAAATGGCTGACCGCTGTGGCCACTGCGGCATTGGTCGTCGCGATCTTGATGTTGCCCGTCAGTTCCGAGTTCTTTCCCGAAGCCGCCGGAACCCAGTTTGCGGTCAAAGTCATCCTGCCGGAAACCGCGACGATCGAGCAAACCGATGCGGCGGCTCGCCGAGTCGAATCGATCCTGCAAAAACTCAGCCGCGCCCCCGGCGAGAACTCCGAGCGTCTGAGAGCCTACCGGACTCTGGTCGGTGGCGGAGGCTCACGATGGCACCTGGGTTGGGATCCCGAACCCCAATCACGGTCGTTCGCCGAAATCTTGGTCCGCACCACCGACGACTCGGTAACGAAAGCGTATGCCCAGCGTGTCCGCGAGGTGGCCGAGCGCGGCGATGCAACTCTCGGAATCGCCCCCATCGTCGGCGCCAGAGTCGTCCCGGTTCAATTGGCACTCGGACCGCCGGCCGATCCGCTCGTCCTGCGCATCTCCGGAAACGGTTTTGCCGATCCCACCATCCTCCGCAACACCGCCGATCGCCTCAAGCGACTCGTCGCCGAGCAACCCGAAACCTGGGACGTGAATGATTCCTGGGGCGTCGACGGCTACCAGATCCGGGTCAACGTCCATCAAGACCAAGCCGTGCTCGCGGGCGTCACGAATTCGCAAATCGCCAAAACCCTGACGTCCTATTATTCAGGGCTCCAATTGACCACGTTTCGCGAAGGTGACCATCAAGTTCCCGTCTACTTTCGTCTCCGCGCCGGCCAGCGTGAATCGATCGCCGGGCTTCAAGAGTCCTACGTCGAGGGAGACCGCGGCAAGGTTCCGTTGGCATCGATCGCCAGTTTGGAACCCACGTTTGAACTGGCCCGAATCGAACGCCGCAAGATGAATCGCACGATCGAGGTCAGTTCCAGGATGGAGCCGGGAGTGACGGGAAACGACGTCGTGTCACGCATCTTGAAGTCCGAAGAGTTGCAGCTGATTCGCAACAGTCTGCCGGCCGGTTACACCATCGAACCCGGCGGAGCCTATGAGGAAAGCGCCGAAGCCGGTGGGCAAATGATGCTGTCCTTTTTGATCTCGTTCTTGTTGATCGTTTTGTGTTTGATCTTCCAGTACAACGGTTGGTCGAAACCGTTGATCATTCTCTCCACGCTGCCGTTGGCGTTGGTGGGTGCCTGGCTGGGCTTGTTCTTGTCCGACAAGTCATTGGGGTTCATGCCCCAATTGGGAATCCTCGCGCTGTTCGGAATTGTGCTCAACACGGCCATCATCTTTGTCGAGTTCGCGGACATCTTGATCACGCAAAGGGCGACCGAGAAACAGCACGCCGGCACCGCCGACGGCCCCATCCTGGGCCTATCGGTCGATGAGTTCCGCGACTGTCTGATCGAAGCCGGCAGACAACGCATGTTGCCGATCTTCCTCACCACGGCAACGACCGTCGGCGGGTTGATCCCCCTGGCGCTCAGCGGAGGTCCACTTTGGGAAGGCCTGGCGTGGTGCATGATCGTCGGCTTGCTGCTGACGACGGTCCTGACGCTGTTTGTCGTTCCCGCCTTCTATGCGATCCTGGTGGAAACGTTCGGGGTCAGCCCGGTGGTGTTGCCGGCCGCGGAAACCGGAACCCCACCATCCAACCCGGCGAGCCCTTGACGCATGAACTGGCAACGGGCCAGACGCCCTGAACAAAAAGCCGAACGGATCGCAGCGATCCTCGATGCGGCGGCCGAACTGTTTGACGACAACGAGTTCGATGCGATCTCCATGCGCGACGTGGCCGATCACGCGGGCCTCGGAAAAGCCAGCTTGTATCACTACTTTAAAACCAAAGAAGAAGTCTTTCTCACCTTGTACCGTGAAGAGCTCGGGCGGTGGCTGGAAAGTGTGACGATGGGTCTGGGACGACTGCGGAAACCGACCCCCAAACGAGTCGCCGAGGTGCTCACGTCGGCACTCCAGCGGCACGAGCGGTTCTGTCGGTTGAAGGTCCTGTTCGCATCGGTCCTGGAACGGAATCTGTCGCAGGAGTTTTTGATCGAATACAAACGTTCGCTGGTGGGGCCGGTCGAAGCATTCGCCGCTACGATCAAGTCAGTCACGCCACACTTTTCCAGCGAAGACGCGAAAGCGTTTGCGTTTCAGCATCATGCCTTGGTGGCCGGACTTTGGCCGATCGCCCACCCGTCACCCCAGGTCGAATCGGTCCTGCAGGCGTTCGAATTCCAAGGCTTCCGCACCGAGTTTGCTCCCCTACTGATTCGAACCTTCGTGAACCTGCTCTCGCCGATCGATTGATCCGCTGGGCTTGGTCGGCCCCATCGTCTTGCCCCCATCGTCACCGATCCACCACCCCACACGGTGCCCCCCAACTCTCCACATCGGGTGATACGGGCACCACATTCGCGACTTGCCGCTTCTGTCCCAGGCGAATTTAGGCGCCTGCGGGAATCGGATCGGATAACCTAGGGCTCGCCGTCAAGCCTTGGCGGCCCTCCTCAGCTCTTCTGTCTTCTCCTGCTTCGCTCATCGATTCGCCTCCATGATGCCCCTTCTGCACCAAGCCTCGGCGTCTCGAAATCGCCGCCGCAACAACGATCGCACGATTCGACGTCAACGTCTTTCATCACGGATCGAGCAACTGGAACGGCGAGACTTGCTGGCCTTCGACATCAGCCTGTTCGCGGACATCAACCAACAGGGTGTTTCGTCCGCCATCGACAACGTGGTGGAATTCAAAGGCGAGGCATTCTTCGTCGCCGATGACGGACGTAGCGGAAGTGAACTTTGGACGAGTGACGGCACGATCGACGGCACCCGCCAGGTCGCCGATTTGTTG
>NZ_JBFHKV010000857.1:0-3844 GCF_041595215.1 Stieleria sp.
AAGTACGGGTTGTCGGCGTCGGTCATCCAGGCCGCCAGCTTTTCCCGACGAGTGCCTTCATCGGGCATTTCGCAGGGCACATCGTACGGGAAACTCGGCGGCGCGACGTCGCCGGTGCGCGCGTGGATGACCTCGCCCTGAGTCTTGTCGACCACCTTTTCATACAACGGCTTGGCGCCCTCGACGGCGGTTCCCCCGATTTTCTTGCCACCGGAGGCGGGGTCGTTTTCCAAGGCAACTTGACCGAAGAACGCGGCGAGTTCGTAGTACTGGTCTTGGGTCCAACGCTCGAACGGATGATCGTGGCATTTATTGCAATTGAATCGAATGCCCAAGAACAAGTGCGTGGTGTTTTCCATCGTGTTTTCAGGATCACGCAGCACTTTGAAGTAACTGGCCGCCGGGTTGTCTTTGTTAGAACCGGTGGCCGTCAAAATCTGTCGGGCGAACTCGTCGTAGGGACGGTTCTCCACGACGGCGTTGCGTATCCAATCGCGGAACGCCGTGCTGCCTTCGACGCCAAGAAACTTTCGATTCACCTGCAACAGGTCGGCCCACTTGTTGGTCCAGTAGTCGACATAGCCTTCGCTGCCGAGCAACTGATCGATCTTGCGGGATCGTTTCTCTTGCGTCGGCGTGTCATCGGCCAGGAAATCACGGACTTGTTCACTGGACGGCGGCAATCCGGTCAAATCCAAGGTCACGCGGCGCAGAAACGCGGCGTCGTCGCACAACTCGCTGGGCTGGACTTTAACGCGTCGCCATTTTGCGGCCACCAGCTCGTCGATTTTGCCCCAGGTTTCGTAGTCTTGATCTTGGTAGTCATCGCGATTGCCCATCACCGTCAGCGTCGTCGCGGCGTACTTGCCTTCGTAACGTGCCAAGATGGCCGCTTCACCGCGCCGGACGGCTTTCAACAATCCGCCCTTGCCCGACGAGGCGACTTCGGTATTGCCGCTATCGATAAACGCTTCACGCGTCACATCACGTGTCTTGCCATCGGCAAAATGGGCGACCAAACGCACCTGTTGCTCGGTCCCGATCGTCTGGATCACGGGGTTCTGCGGATAGATCTCCAGCTTCGTCACCCGCGCGACATCCAAGTTCAATTGGCTGCCGTCGGCGATCCAACGTCGCAGGATCGCGTGATAGGGATCGCCGTGAGCCATCAGCGCGCCGCCTTCGTGTGGCGTCAGCCCCAATGGCTTGCGGAGCATCAGTGACTGCTCGGGGGCGGCCGCGTTGATTCGTCGCGCCGCCAGGTCATCGGTCAATGCCCGCAGATCAAAAATCGGGTCATAGCCGCGGAGCGATAGCTTGAATCCGTTCTTTCCCTTTTGTGCCCCGTGACACGTTCCTTGATTGCACCCGAGTCGGCTAAGGACCGGGTTGACGTCTTGGATGAAATCGACCGCGCCGATCGATTCGCTGGGGCCTTCGGTGATCTGTGTTGCCGAAACCGTCACGGTACTTTGATGGTCACCGAGCGAAACGACCACGTTGCCGTTTCCGTCCTGGGTCGGACAGAGCAATCCGGCGGAGTTGGAAGCGACAAACGCTGGGGTTTGGAAGTTGCACGCACGCGTGACGTCCAGTGTTTCTCCGCTGGTGGTCGTGGCGGTGACGACCAATTGGACGTAGGCGTAGGGTGAATTCAGTTCGGCGGTTTGGGGTGCGACCTCGATCGATTGAATCGATTTCGGGTCCACCTCGGCTTGCCCGGCGCTGTCGAGTTTGCCGATCCAGGCTTCGGCGTCGAACCGACCCGCGATCACGTCGGCTTCGCTAGCGGCCGCCCGTTCGGCGGCCCGGAACACTTCGAAGGTTTTGTCCGGCGTGCCGTCGGCGGCGAGTCGCTGGAGTTGCCCGTTGCTGGCGGCGATGTACAGCGAGTTGTCCGGTGCGAACGCAACCGCGTAGGCCGCCGCACCGTCGATCGGGTGCAACGCCAATTGTTTGGTTTCCGACTGGCGATAAGCGTCTGCCTTTTTCTTCTCTTCGGCCGAACGATCGTTGACGCGTTTGGCGAGGATCTTTTTCAGTTCGTCGGTCAGATCACCGCTGAAGTCATACGACCACACGCGGACTTCGGACTTGCCGTCCAGGGTTGCGACCGCGGCGATGCGGGTCGCGTCGTGGTTGATCGCGACGTTGAAGATCCGCCCCGGCATCGCGGGCAGCTTGCGAATCAAATTGGCATCGTCACCGATCTTGCGGGCGGTTTCGCGGAAGATGCGATAGACCTTGGCGACGCCGTCGGCACCGCCGATCAAGATCTCGTTTCGCTCCGGGTGCATCGCGACGCTGCTCAACCCGCCCGACAGCGCCCCGGGCGTGATCGAAGTGATGTTGTCGATGAAGCGTTCCGTTTCCACCTCGGTCAATTTGCAGGACATGTCCCGTGCGACAGAAACCAGGTGCGTCCCGTCGGGCGTGAAGGCGACGTCGCGAATCCAATCGTCGTGGGCACCCTGGAAGAGCACTTGTTGACCGGTTTGGGCGTCGATCGCGCGGACCACATTGTCGGATGCACCGAAGGCGAGCTTGCTGTTGTCGGGCGACCAGCCCGCGCCGGACAGGGCGTCGTAGGTGAAGGGCACCGACAATTCCAACTCGCCGGTGTTGGGATTCCAGATTTGCACTTCACCGCGAACGCCCGGGGTGCCACCGATCGCCGCCAAGCGACTTCCGTCGGGACTGTAACGCACCGAATTGATCCGGGGACTGATTCCGATCAAGCGGCTTTGGATCGCGCCGTCCGCGGTATCGACCAGCAAGACTTCGTGGTAGCCCGCAACGGCGATCTGTTTTCCATCGGGTGAGACGTCGATCGAGGGAACCGAGGGGGCGTCGTTGTAGTGCGGTGGGTTTTCGCGACTGAACGACGGCGTGGTGTCACCCGGCGAGTCATTCGTCGCTCCTTCGGCGATCCAACGCCGCACCAATTCGACTTCGACGTCGCTGAGCGGCTGGGACGGCGGTTTGGGCATCTCGGCCACGCCATCGACCGGGGTGATTTGCGCGATCAAATAGCTTTCCTCGGGTTTGCCAGGAACGATCGCCGGCTCACCCGTCTCACCGCCGCTAACCAGGGACGCAAAGTCCGTCATCACGTACGCGCCGAGTTGCTTGGCGCCTTGATGACAACCGTAACAGTGCTGTCGGAAGATCGGATCGATTTGCTTCGAGAAACTCACCGGAGTTTCAGCGACATCCGAACCGACGAGCGCGTGAGAGAAACCAACGGACACCAGCACGAATGCGGCGGCGACCCGACCGAAGAAGAAGCGAGTTTTCACAGTGGATACCTGGGTAACAATCCCGTCGGATCCGCAGTGACCGCGCCGGTGACCCGTCGCGTGATCATTTCGAAAGGACAATGACCATTCGACGCGTCGGAAACGGAAAGTCCTGCGGAACATTCATTTCTGACGAAGGCCAGTCCGACACGAAAACACCCGAACGTGGTTAGGACGCTCCGTGTAGGTAGCCCAGGAAGGGGCAGGCGGGGGCGGAAACCCGTGCTTACGGCGAGCTTCCACTCCCTTGACTCTACTGGGAAACCCAACCATCGTCAACTTATTCGTTCAGCGATTCTGCCGGGGGGAGGGCGTTCACCTGAGCGTGTGAAAAACCAGTGCAAGCGGATGAGGGTGGAGGCCGCCTGGAAACAACGGTGGGCTCGCGGGTAATGCCACTTACTTTGGCGCCAAACGGGGGCTTTTGTTAGCGGCAGGGCGCGAGCCCTCCGGTCTTTCAAGGTCAAACCGGACGGCTCGCGCCGTTCCGCTAACGCATTCAGTGCCAAAGTTAGCGGCAGGGCGCGAGCCCTCCGGTCTTTCAA
>NZ_JBFHKV010000858.1:0-3843 GCF_041595215.1 Stieleria sp.
CAACCGCATCAGCGAGCTGGACGACAACTTCGGGCCGATGGTTCGGTTCAACCGATACGACGACAATGATCTGCCGGGACTGGACCAAATCACCGGCATGGAAATCCGTGGCGGCACCTTGGCCACCGAAAGCGTTTGGGACGATACCGACATCGTTCACTTGGTGTTTGATTCGATCATCGTGGACAACATTCACTCCGGCGGCGGGTTGAAACTTCGCAGCCGGCCCGACGAAAGTCTGGTTGTCAAACTCGGCGACCAGGACAACCCGCTGCTGACCGAACTGAGTAGCGGTCAAGGCACGCCCAACAGCGCGACGATCGGCACCGGGTTGACCGCTTCGGGAACACCGAACGACGCGATCGATCGAATCGGCGGCTCGATCTCGATTCTCGGTCTGCCGGATTCCCCCGTCGTCTTGACCAGTTTCCGCGATGACACGGTCGGTGCCGGGTTGACCCCCGAAGGCACACAGTTCACCGACAACAACGGTGACAAGTCGAATTCACGCCCCGAAGCCAACGATTGGCGGAGCATCTTGCTGGACCAGTGGAGCAACGACCGCAACGTCGATGTGATTCCCGAGTTGGAACTGGCCACCGAAGTCGCTCCCGGATTGAACGGCAGTGTTCAGAACGCGCAGGTGCTCGGTGAACTCGCTACCTCGCTGACCGCCAGTGACGAAGTGCTGCGATTGGGTTTCGAAGTCGAAGGGTTCCTCAGCAATCCCAACGACGTCGACACCTACAGCTTCACCGGCAGCCCGGGCACGGAGATCTGGGTGGACATCGACAAGACCAGCTTCACGCTCGACTCGGTGATCGAGTTGCTCGATGCCAACGGCAATGTGCTGGCCCGCAGCAACGACAGCGGCGATGAAATCGCAAACGGATCCAACGTCGAAGTCTTCGACCCGCGTCTTGACGGGGTCACGACCTCGCTTCAGGCCCGTGATCCACAGTTCAGCGAGTTCGGCGTCGGCGGTGTCTACGAAGATTTCGACACTACCAACCCGCGCGATGCCGGGATCCACTTCACCCTCACCGGCAACCCGACCAACCCGAACTCGCGGAGCACGTATTTCTTCCGCGTGCGAAGTGCCTCGATCAATCCCGACGACGCGGCGGGCGGACTGACCCGCGGTGGCTACCGATTCCAGGTGCGATTGAGCGAAGACCAGGAGTTCCCCGGAAGCGTCGTGCGTTATTCCGACATCCGCTACGCCAACCACGGCGTTCATGTCCAGGGCCTGATGGGAACCTCGCCACTGCTCGGTGAAGCGAGCGAGAACGAGGTGGCAGACCCCTTCAACGCTGACAATGGTCAAATCAACCCGCCGGTGTTGATCGACACAACGACCAACAGTACCGAGATTCCCTCGCAACGCGCTCAGTATCTCGGCAACATCGTCGAGAACCGCAACAACGTGATCAGCGTTGCCGGTGAACTGTCGTCTTCGTCAGACGTCGACTTCTACCAGATCGACCTGCTCAACGACGACATCGACTCAGCGATTCGATCGATGATCTTTGACATCGACTACGCCGCCGGATTCAATCGCCCTGACACGAACATCAGCGTCTTCTACGATCCCGATGGAGAATTCAGCGAAGCCGTCGAGCCGCGCTTGGTCCTGTTCGGCACCAACAGCAACGTGCTGGACGACCTGACCAGCCCGAACGGTGAAAACGACGGTTCGGAAAAACTCTCACGCGGTTCGATCTCGACCGGCGACCCGTTGATCGGTCCGGTCACGTTGCCCGAAGGGACCTACTACATTGCCGTTACCGGCGCCGGCGTCGAGCCGGTCGCGCTGACGTCGTCCCAGTTTGTCCGTCGCGAGCCGATCAACTCGGTGCGGCGGATCGTGGAGCAACGATTCGATGCCAGCGAAGGCCCTAGCACCGCGGGTGGACCGGTCGTTCCGGACTTCTTTACCAACGTGGACATCGGCGCCAGCGAATTCGAATTGGCCGGTGACGGGATGTTCGGCCACGGCAAACCCGGACACTTTGATGGCACCAGCGGACCGGCCCAGAACTTCAGCCAAGTCTTCAGCGAGTTCTTTGTCGCCGGCGGTGACGCACCCGGATTTGCGTTCGGAGGATTTGGTGCGGCCGATCTCGACGCACTCAACTGGTCGCTCGATGACAACATCGAAATCGGCGGTGACTTTGTCTTCAACAATTCTGACAACACGTCCACCTCGATCCCACACGTTTCGATCAACGGCTCACTGGGCGGCGATCGTTCGGACCTGTTCCAGTTCACGGTGGACACGGACAACGCACGCGTGATCCTGGACATCGATGACGGACACAGTTTTGTCAACGATCTGGACCCGGATTCGGAAAACATCGTCTTTGTCCCCGATGCGACCAGCGTGGACACGACCATGTATCTGTTCCGCCAGGATCCGGTGACCGGCCGGTACATCCAGGTCTTTTCCAACACCATATCGTCGACCCTGGACGGGCGAAGCGGCAGTAACAGTGTGCTGGACCCGTTCTTCGATAGCGCCGCGTTCGGAACACCCAATCTGTTGGCCGGGACGTACGTCGTTGCGATCGCTCAATCCCAGGTGGGGGTTTCGGTCGATGCCAACACCGGCGCGATTGTGACCGCCACCACCGATCCGTTGTTCGGCCCGCTCGACTATCGCTTGCACGTTTCGGTGGAAGACCACCTGTTGCCGCAAGGGTTGTTCGGCAATCAAACGCTGCATTACGACCGACTGAGCAAGACCGCACCGGCGACGATCACCAGTCAGCCCTTCGATTTGAGCGGCTACGTCGACTTTGACCTGCCGACGTTCTACTTCAACTATCGCTTCGATCCGTTTATCGATGGATCGTTCAACTCCGACGACGTCCAGATCCGAATTTTCAGTAACGAAAACCAGATCGGTCGGGTCATCGCCAGCAACGCCAACCTGCAGGCCGATGACACCTGGTTCCAATTCCGTGAAGACATCGGTGATTTTGCCGGCGACACGGGCATCCGCGTCGAGGTGACCTATACGCCGGTTTCGGGACAAAGTTTCGAGAACGATGGCTTGTTCTTGGATGACTTCATTATCGGATTCGCCGAACGCGGTGAAACGATCTTCAACACGCCGGGCGGCACCGATGAATTCATCGGTTTCGGAAACGGTGGTGCCGGTGAGTACCAACTCGAGACACGCCCGGCCACTCCGTATGCGGCTTCGATCGGATTCGGCACGGTCGGACTGGTCGAGGACTTCGATACCAATGACCGTCACAACCAATCGTTCACGATCGTCGCTCCGGCCGGCAGCCAGATCGCCGATGGCGACACGTTTGTCCTCGGTGACGGTGCATCGATCCAGACCTTTGAATTCACCACCACGCCGGGCACCGTTCAATTCGGCAACACGCCGGTGTTGTACGGGGTAGGCGATTCACCGGCACAAGTCGCCCAGGCGATCCGCACCGCGATCACCCAGCAAACCGGGATCGACATCGAGGCTTCCTCGGCCGCCGGACAAGACAACGAGACGATGACCGACGGCCGTCTGTCCCTGGCCGGTAGCGCCCGCGGCAGTTTCGTGGCGATCGACTCGGTCGCCGATGCCCCGCCGTTGGGCACGTCCTTGGCACGCGATACGGACGGACATCTGCTGTTGCCCGCGATCCTGCACAACGGGTTCGGCGACTCGAACTATGTCCGGACTCAAGGTCAGGTGATCGTTGATTCGAACAAGATTAGCGATGTCCGTGCGATCGGCGTTTGGGCCGAACCGGGCGTCCGCGACATCGATCCGGAAGACGTTCGCGACAACGACTTCTCCTTCGGTACTCCGACCTTCCTGCCGCTGATCGA
>NZ_JBFHKV010000859.1:0-3828 GCF_041595215.1 Stieleria sp.
GCTGTCCAATCAAGTCCAATCGCAAATGGCCGTGGAAGTCTCATTTTTCTGTCGCACCAATTTTTCTGTCGACTTCATACCATGACGGTCGTCGAACGGGACCATTGTCGCGTTGCGAGTTTTCGCAGACTCGGAGACGGGCTTTCGCCAGCGTGCTCGAATCCTCATACCGCAAGTGAGGACAGAAAATTGGTGCGACAGAAACATTTCAAAGACGGGATGCTGGACAACTTATCTCGAAACCACACCGAACTAGTCTTGCGATAGCAGGTTCGCTCCGTGCAACCAGAGGTTGCTCAGGAAGATGGGAAAGGGCAGGAAAGTTAGAGATCGGGAATTTTGATGGTCTTTATTGTGGTCACCCAAGATCGGATCAAAGGTGTCAAGACTCTTTCCTGGTCCAATCGCCTCAGATCGAACTCATATGTAACACGAATGAGACAAAATGCGGGGAACGGCCCCGCATTTCGATGGTAGCCATTAGGTCATCGATCAGAAAACCAGCTTGGGCAAAGAGAAAGACACGCGGCCTCTTTTTTGCCTCGGACTCTTTCTTGCCTGTTCTTGATGTCGAGACTTGTCTTGCGCCGGCGGCCGACGCCGGAGCGAGTTCAGACGAGCGGCCTGCAAAGGCAAGGTCGATGAAGGCAATTCCAGCGATTGGCGTCGTGACCGAAGTTCTATCGACCGAAGCAAGTGCGTTTAGTTCACCAGTCACCTCCACCTCCGATTAATGCTTTTGTGGTACATCGAGCACACGTTTGATTGGTCTTCTTGGAACAGCTTTTATCGACCACGCATGCCGCTGGCAAGAAAGTCGTCGTCGAGAGTCCGAAAATCGGATGCGGATCGATGAGCGGATTGTTGATTTCTTGACAAAATGCAGTTCCTGAGGTGCTCACCACTTGCTCCGCCGTCCTTTTTCAGACTTGGACTTCGTTTCCGCCGCCGGTGTCTTCGTGACACCCACAGTCTGGAACCAGCCCCTTGGTGCGACATAATGGGTGAAAGTGCGGCTTCGATCGTGTAGAATCAGATCCCCACCCCCAAGCACTCCTCTGACGCCCCACCTCGCGAGCCTGATTCCCCCACCTCCGCCTCGGGATACGCGACGAGTCGAGACCGGTTCGGTTGAGTCGTCACGCACTAGCCTCACCCCCAACTCTCCCGCCATCCCCCGCCGGCTGCACGACCTCGAGTTTTTGAAATGCGTCCCACCTGTTTCGCCTTATTGCTGTTGCTCGTTTCGTTCACCTCGACGGTTGCAGCTGAATCGCCCGTCCGTTGGGATTTCGGCAGCGAAGAAACCATGCCATTGACGGTGCATGGCAACGTGACACGCGACCAAGCTGGTCCGCGGCCGCCCGAGTTTCCCGACACGTCGGCCGATAACACGGCGGTGCGTGTTGATGCCGGAGCCTACCTGTCGATTCCCGATTCCGGCGCGGACAGCGAATTTGATTTTAAAAACGGTGATCCGATTACGCTCGAAGCCTGGGTCAATCCGACCGGCATCCGCGACGGCGAGCCGCGGTACATCATCGGCAAAGGACGCACCAGCTTGCCGGGATTCGCCCGAGACAATCAGAACTGGGCGTTGCGGATCGTGGGCGGCCAGGGCGAAGCCAAGGTGAACTTTCTGTTCGCGACGAAGCCTACCAGCGGTGACAAGCACTGGCACCGCTGGACCTCCGTTCTGGGCTTTCCCGTGAATACGGGTTGGCATCACGTCGCGATCACCTACCGCTTTGGCGAACCGAAATCGATCCGCGGCTGGGTTAATGGTAAACCGACCGACGGTCGCTGGGACATGGGCGGCCCAACCGCCGAGCCGCCAGTGGTCGATGACGATGAGGTCCGTATCGGCGAAAGGTTTGCCGGCATGCTGGATACGGTTGCCATCCACCGCACAGTGCTCAGCGACGAAACCTTGGCCGCTCGATTCAAACGCGTGGGCGACGAGCGTGTCGTTCGCATGGCTCCGGAGGTCATGCCCGACCTGGGGCCGATCCCCGCTGGCCGTGTGCTGTTTCAACTGTCCGAAAGCATGCCTGCCGCCGACCGCTGGTTGTTCGAGAGCGAGCCATGGCCATCCGAATCGACTCGCTGGCTGGGCGACGCATTCCTGCTGTCGCGAATCCCGGTGCGCTATGACGACTGGGGTATCCGTTCGAGCTGGAAGGCCCCGTTGTTGTTGCGGATCGCTGGCGACGTCGAACTACCCGCGGGCGACCATCGATTTCTCGTCCGCGTCCGCTCGCTCAGCCGCTTGTGGATCGATGGCGAATTGGTAGCTGACACCAAAACGGTCCGCAGCCGCGGCGGCAATCTCGAACCGATCGTGCCGATTCCCGATCCGCTGGTCCCCGGCGCCCGGCGGTTGCCGTTCCCGCAACAGGAAGCATTCACGTCGTTTGAAATCCCAGCGTCCGAAAAAACAACAGCGTCGAAGCAAACCAATGCGTCCGAAGAAGACGGATCGCGCACCGCGCGGGTGGTCCTGGAAGTCATGGTGGGCGGCAACGGCGACCGCACGGAAACCGGCGAAGTTTGCGTGGCGATCCAGCCCGATGGCGAAGGGTCGCTGTTTGTGTTGCAGCCCGACGCGGCGAGCCCGTTGATGCTGTCCGACGCGGCGGTTGAACCGGTACTGCAAAAATTCGAATCCGACCTGGTGGCATTCGAAGACGAGACACGCCGCCGGGCCGCCGCATCGCAAGACGCCTTCTGGCAGCAACGACACGAACTAGCTCGGGAAACCGTCGTCCCTGAGACATCCCCTAGCACCGATCTCGAATCACATCCGATCGACCGCTTTGTGGCCGCTAAGATTTCGCAGGCGATCAGCCAAGCGGCCAACACCGACGAGGCAACCGCCGCACACTTCAACAACGAAGTGCTGCCGATCCTGCGAGATCAATGTTTCCGGTGTCATGGTGAAAAGGAACAGGGTGGGCTACGGCTGAATTCCCGCGAGCACGCGTTGGCGATGGGCGAGTCTGAATTGCCGGCCGTTGTGCCCGGCGATCCCAACGCCAGCGAAATGATCGTTCGAATTCGTGATCGCGAAATGCCGCCCACTGACGATGGACTGAGCGATCAGCAGATTGCGACGCTGGAACAGTGGGTCGCCGACGGCGCCGTGTGGCCCAATCCGCCAATCGATCCGTCCGCAGTGGCACAATCGCCGTTGGTGGACGACGCCTCGTTCCTCCGCCGAGCTTATTTGGACACCGTGGGCGTCGGTCCTCGTGCCGATGAAGCACGTGAATTTTTGACCAGCAACGATTCCGACAAACGCAACAAATTGGTCGAGCGGTTGTTGCAGGATGATCGGTATGCGGACCACTGGGTCAGTTTCTGGATGGACTTGTTGGCCGAAAACCCAACGCTCCTAAATCAATCGCTCAACTCGACGGGGCCCTTTCGCTGGTTCTTGTACGAATCGCTGCGGGATGGCAAACCGCTGGACCGCATGGTGACGGAATTGTTGCTGATGCGTGGCAGTCGTCACGAAGGCGGTAGCGCCGGTTTCGCGATGGCTGGCGAGAATGATTCACCGATGGCGGCCAAGGGACACATCGTTGCGTCGGCTTTCTTGGGTATCGAATTGCAATGTGCTCGTTGTCACGATTCACCCTACCACAGCACGACGCAAGAAGACCTGTATTCGTTGGCCGCGATGTTGAACCGAAAATCGTTGGCGCCGCCCAAGACCAGTCGCGTGCCGGATGCATTCTTTGAAGGCATCGGACGCGAGTCATTGATCCGGGTGACGCTAAAACCGGACGTGCAAGTCCAACCCAAATGGCCGTTCGCATCGCTCAC
>NZ_JBFHKV010000860.1:0-3828 GCF_041595215.1 Stieleria sp.
GTCGCCGACCTTCCCCACTGGTGCGGCGACAAAGATTGCGAGCGCGAGGGCGACTACGAAATTCGACTCGATGTGGAAGAATCGGTCTGGACCAGTCTGCGTGGACGCGACGATGTGCTCGCCAGTTTGAAAAAATGGTGCGGCGATCCCGAAGACGACAACGACCCCCTGTTTTAGCACCGTGGGGTAAGCATCCTGCTTGCCGACGTGGGGCAAGCATCCTGCTTCGGTCGCAAGCTGGAAGCGTACGCCACTTTTATTTTCATCACACCAGCCTTCAACGTGTCTATGTCCTCAGCAGATCCCGTCCTTTTCGAATCCCACTCGCACACGCCGCTTTGCAAACACGCCGACGGTTTGCCGACGGAATACGCTGCGGTGGCCGAGTCGCGCGGGTTGTTGGGCATGCACGTCACCTGCCACAACCCGATGCCGAATGGATTTTCCTCCGGCGTCCGAATGGCGGAATCGGAATTCGACCAATACGTTGATTTGGTTGCCCAAGCGACCGACGACTGGAAAGGCCGTGTCGAGGTGCGATTGGGGCTGGAAGCCGATTACTTCGAAGGTCACGAAGCGTATTTGGAAAAGCAACTCGCCGGCGCAGACTTTCACTTCGTGCTCGGTTCGGTGCATCCCCAGATCGGCGAGTTCCGCGAAAGGTATTGGCAGGACGATTTGGTCGAAGTCCAACGGATCTATTTCAACCTGTTGGCCAAGTCGGCCGAAACGGGGTTGTTTGATTCACTGGCCCATCCGGATTTGATCAAGAATTTCACCACCGACGCCTGGGATCCCGATTCGATCTTGGACGTGATCCGCCCGGCGCTGGACCGGATCGCCAAGACCGGTGTGGCGATGGAACTGAACACCAGCGGCGTCAATAAACGCATTTCGGAAATGAACCCCTTTCCCGACATGCTGGCCGAAATGAAGTCCCGTGACATCCCTGTCACGCTCGGCGCCGACGCCCACACGCCCGAGCGCGTCGGCGACGGTTATGAAACCGCGATGCGTCTGCTGCAAAGCGTCGGGTACACGCACGTCAATTTCTTTCTCGGCCGCAAGCGACAATCGGTTGAAATTGAAACCGCACTGGCGTCGTTGATTTCGGTCGATGAACCAGCCGGCATCGAACGTTAGCAACGAGCGGGAAAGAAGCGTCGCATTGTGGTGGATCACTCCGCCGATCCACGACACTCATGAATCGACAGGCCGATCACTCGCCGGCGTCGGCCAGCGCCCGTTGCAACGGGCATTGTGCCGCGTCGATTTGTTTTCCGCTTCGGTAACCTTGCAGCAACCGTCGCGATTCGGCGGCCAGCATGCGGCGGACTTCGCGCCGCTTTCCCTTGACGCGTGGGATCGACAGGTTGTCATAGGCGGTCGTCTGGTGACGCATCCAAGCGATCACGGCAGACTCGGCGCGGCGTTCGACCGGGATGCGTTGCGTCCGTGCAACCGTGCCGCTGCCGACGGGCGTTGCATGTGTGGTGACGGCGACGGCCAATCGTTTGGCGATGCTGTCGTGGGACGCATGGAAATTTAGAAATGTGATCACCGCGTTTTCAAACTCGTCGACGTACTCGGCTTGCTTCTTTTCGCGCCGGGCCGCGTCGCTTTTTCGCTTCCGCGCATACGCGTCGGTTGATCGTTCGGCATCCAGCTTTGCCTTGGCCGCGGCGATCTGAGCGGCGTCTGCCCAAACGCCCTTCGAAAACACCCGTCGCCCCCGGCGTTCCTTCACCGTCCACGTCGGACCGGCCGCTTTGACGCGACGGGTCAGCCCCGCATCCCCGGGCGGCAGCAATTCCCAGCCGGTCGGAATCGAAAGCTTCGTGCCGTCTTCGTCGACGACCTGTTGGGCGGAGGGGCCGGGAGCAACAACGCGAGTCTTTTCGGGCATCGGGGAGAAGCGGCACGGGGAAAGCGGTCGATCACAACGCACTCCGTTCTAATCGGCGGGTTGCGCGGGGCATCTTGATACGACGAATCCGGTTTTGCATCAAGCGTTCAGGCCCCCCGTTTTTGAGCCGCTGCGAAAGGCGGGTAAGAAGATTTAGGAGGTAAGAAGATTTAGGAGGTAAGAAGACGTTGAGCTGCACCATCCATTCCATTTCACCAATGTTCCTACCTCCAAAATCTTCCTACCTTCCCACCCAGCCACCGTGACCTGTCAAGCCGATGAGAATCAGGGGAGCCATGGCGGAATGATTCGCGGCAGAGTCTCGGGAACACGGTCCGCACGGTCGCGGATGTCTATACTGACATTATGAACCACAACGTCGCGCACCCATCCGCCACACACAATCCACCTCGCATCAGCCCTGGCAAGCGACTGCTCTTTTCGTTGGTGCTGTGTTTCACATTGTTCGGCATCGCGGAATTGCTGCTGGCTTGCTTTTGGGTTCCTCCGCCGCCGACCGACCGCTTCGTCGGGTTCTCTTCCAGTGTCCCGTTGCTGGTCGCCGATGAACGATCGGATTCAACCGGCGACGCGGCGGAACCTGGTTTGCGAACCAATCCGGCAAAGCTGGTGTGGTTCAACGACCAATCGTTTCCGGCATCCAAACCGGTGGGGACTTACCGGATCGTCTGTCTGGGCGGATCGACAACGTTCGGCCGTCCCTTTGATGACTCGACTTCGTTTTGTGGTTGGCTGAGAACGTTGTTGCCGATGGTCGCCCCGGAGCGAAACTGGGAAGTGATCAACGCCGGCGGCGTCAGCTATGCCAGCTATCGCGTCGCGGGCGTGATGCAGGAATTTGCTCGGCACGACGTCGACCTGTTCATCTTGTACACCGGCCAGAACGAGTTTTTGGAATGGCGGACGTACGGCGATCTGATCGAATCGTCAGACACACCCGGTGTGCCGGCCGCCCGTGCACTCTCCACGCTTGCGACGAAAACGCGCGTCGGCCAATCGATTCAATCGTTGGTCGGTCGCCTCCGTTCAACCGGTCGACCGGACTCCAAGCAAATTCTTTCCGGCGAAGTCGACGAGATTTTGAACCACACGATTGGTCCGGCCAGTTACCAGCGGAACCCGGCCTGGTATCGCGGCGTCGAAGAACACTTTCGCATCAATCTGCGGCGGATGGAGCGAATTGCCCAGGGGGCCGGAGCGACGTTGGCGGTCGTCGTGCCCGCGTCCAACCTTCGCGACTGTTCGCCGTTTAAAGCCGACTTCGGCGACGGCATTGATGATGCGACCCGGCAACGATTGACCCAAGATCTTGAAACCGCTCGCGAGCTGCTCGCCGACGACGCGGCGGCTCAGTCGTTGCAGGTCCTGGAGCTTGTTCTGGAAGAAGACCAGGCCAATGCCGACGTCCATTTCTTGCGCGGTCGCGCGCTGTTGGAAGTCGGTCTCGAAGACGACGCCGTGAAAAGCTTTCAGCGTGCGATCGATGAAGACATTTGTCCCTTGCGGGCGACCACGCCGATCAAGCAGATCCTACGCGAGTTCCTGGCGGAAAGCTCGGTCATTCCGGTCGACTTCGAATCCCATCTGGCGGCTCTGTCGCAGCGCGAACAGGGGCACGTCTGTTTCGGTGCCGAGTCGTTTCTGGATCATGTCCATCCGACGGTGGAGGTGCACGGCGAAATCGCGTTGGCGATCCTTCACTCGCTCGCCGACCAGGCGATCGTGCCCACGAAGCCGACCGCTCAGCTAATCGTCGCGGCCACGCGAGTCGTGGAGAGCAACATTGATCTGCGGACCCAAGCGGTCGCGTTTCGAAATTTGGCCAAACTGACCCATTGGGCGGGGAAATTCGAGGAGGCTCGGAGAAACGCCGACGACGCCCTGCGGTTGCTGCCGTTGGA